>CACBWE010000012.1 GCA_902542855.1 uncultured Pelagibacteraceae bacterium
TTGGTTCAATAGCACTAACTATATCAGCAAAAATCAAAATTCCTTTCTATCCAGTTCCTATGACTATGCAAACATTTGTTGTATTATTTTTAGGAATAAGTTTAGGGCATAAAATTGCATTAGCTACAATTGGTCTATATCTAATTGAAGGAATTGCAGGGCTTCCTGTATTTTCAAATTCTCCTGAAAAAGGTGTTGGATTAGTTTACTTTACTGGACCAACTATGGGTTACTTAATTGGTTTTTTAACAGCTGGTTACTTAGCTTCTAAAATAATGATTGATGATAATTTTTTTATAGTTTTATTTAAATTAATTATCGCAACTTCAACAATCTATATTTTGGGACTAATTTGGCTTGGAACACTGATTGGATGGGATAAGCCAATTTTTGCTTTAGGTGCAAAACCATTTTTATTAGCCGAGATTTTTAAAATTATGCTTTTAGCTCTTTTGACAAAGCAAATAATTAAAATTAAAAAATTTATCTAGGTGATCTTTTGGAAAGAATTCTTTGAAGAGTTCTTCTGTGCATTTTAAGTCTTCTGGCTGTTTCTGAAACATTCCTGTTACATAACTCAAAGACTCTATGTATATGTTCCCATTTTACTCTGTCTGCAGACATAGGATTTTCTGGAGGAGCTGCTTTTTTTGAAGGATCTGCTAATAACGCTTTTTCAACATCTTCTGCATCAGCAGGTTTAGCTAAATAATCTATAGCACCTTCTTTGATCGCAGCTACTGCAGTTGGAATATTTCCATAACCAGTTAACATGATAATCCTACTATCACTATTTGAAGACTGAATTTCTTTTACAACCTCAAGTCCATTACCATCTGCAAGCCTTAAGTCTACAACAGCAAAACCAGGTTTTTTAGTTTTTACAGATTCAACTCCCTTTTGTACACTCTCAGCTTGAAAAACCTCAAATCCTTTCTTTTCCATCGCTCTTGCTAAACGCTCACGGAAAGGATTATCATCATCGACGATTAATAGTGACTTGTTCTCAAAATCGCTAAGATTCTGTAATTTTGCTTCTTCTTTCATGAGACTTATATGGGGTCTCTGCAAAATATTACAATATATGAATTTTGCGCATTTCTCGCTTGAATTATTTGCTTTACATTAGTGCTGCTTACTTTTATATGCGAAAAATATTAAAGTTTTTGTAAAAAAGACTTTTTTTTTATTAAATTTTTTTTGGAGGCATTTAAAATGCAAAAATTTAAATCAGTTGAAGAATTAGTAAATCAACTGAAACCTGAAAAACCAGTATACTGTATAAGAAAAAATTCCATAAAATCTGCTGTTAAATTTTTCTTAAACAAATTTCCAGGTAAAGTTTTATATGCAGTCAAAACCAATCCACACCCTGAGATAATCAAAACAATCATAGAAAGTGGAGTAGAACAATTTGATGTTGCATCAATTGAAGAAATTAAAAATATTAGAACTTTTAGTGATACAGCTAAATGCTCTTATATGCATACTGTAAAGAGCAGAGAAAGTATAAAAGAAGCATATTTTAATTATGGTGTAAAAACTTTTTCATTAGATACTAAAGATGAACTGATTAAAATAATTGAAAGTACAAATAATGCTGAAGATTTAGATTTATTTGTAAGAGTTGCTGTTTCCAATGAACATGCAGAAATTGATTTATCCAAAAAATTTGGTGCTTTAACATCAGAAGCAATAGGTTTGTTAAGACTTGTAAAACAGCATGCTAAAAAGATTGGTTTAAGTTTTCATGTTGGCTCACAGTGTATGCATCCAATTTCTTATGCGAAAGGAATTAGTGAAATTGGTAATATAATTAAAAAAACTAAGATAATTCCAGATTATATTAATATAGGTGGAGGCTTCCCTACAATCTATCCTGACTTAATTCCACAATCTTTAATTAGTTATTTTAATGAAATAAATAAAAGTTTAGAAAATTTAAAACTTGAAAAACTTCCTGAAATTATTTGTGAGCCTGGTAGAGCTATAGTTGCAGAAAGTGGCTCAACAGTTGTAAGAGTTAATTTAAGAAAAAAACAAAAGCTTTATATTAATGATGGTACCTATGGTACTCTTTTTGATGCAGGTACACCTAACATTGTATTCCCATCTAGAATGATTAAAGAAAATTCTAACAAAATAATTTCAAAAAAATTAACTGCTTTTGATTTCTTTGGACCTACGTGTGATAGCATGGATTATATGAAAGGTCCTTTTTTGCTTCCAAATAATATTAAAGAAAATGATTATATCGAACTTGGTCAACTTGGTGCATACGGATTGACATTTAGAACTCAATTTAATGGTTATTACTCAAATGAAATTTACGAAGTTGAAGATAATCCAATAATGACAATGTATGATAAAGACGTTAATAAAGCTAACATGGTAGCTTAATGTCGAGTCAAAAAAATCCAGGTCATAACAGTAAAAGAGATTTCTTAAAAAATCCTGTTGAACACATCGATATAACTTCTTTTGATAGTAGAAAAATTATTTCCTCAATGGAAAAAATGTCATTTGTTTCTAGAGAAACAGCTAATGCTGCTAATATTTATAACGAGATGCTTAAAGATAAAGATTGTACAATTTTCCTTACCTTAGCAGGCTCTACTTCGGCAGCTGGATGTATGAATATTTATAAAGATTTAGTTAAATATAATATGGTCGATGCAATTGTTGCAACAGGAGCCTCTGTAGTAGATATGGATTTTTTTGAAGCTCTTGGTTTTAAACATTATCAAGGTTCACAATTTCAAGATGATACTGAACTGAGAGACAACTATATAGATAGAATTTACGATACCTACATAGATGAAAAAGAGCTTCAAATGTGTGATAAAATCATATGTGAAATCGCTAATAACCTGGAGGCGAGAAGCTATACTTCAAGAGAGTTCATTTATGAAATGGGCAAATTTTTAAAAAATAACTCAAAGAAAAAAGACTCTTTAATTGAAACCGCTTTTGACAATAATGTTCCTATTTTCTGCCCTGCTTTTACTGACTCGAGTGCAGGATTCGGATTAGTTATGCATCAAGAACAAAATCCAAAAAAACATATAACAATAGACTCAGTTAGAGAATTTAGAGAACTAACAGAAATTAAAATTAAATCTAAAGGTTCTGGATTATTTATGATTGGTGGTGGTGTGCCTAAAAACTTTATTCAAGATACTGTTATTTGTGCTGAACTATTAGGAAAAGATGTAGACATGCATAAATATGCTGTTCAAATTACTGTTGCTGATAGTAGAGACGGAGCTTGTAGCAGCTCCACATTAAAAGAAGCAAGTTCATGGGGAAAAGTAGATATTACAAAAGAACAGATGGTGTTTGCAGAGGCAACTAGTGTTTTACCATTGATAGCAAGTGATGCTTATCATAAGGGTGAGTGGAAAAACAGAGAAAGAAAAAACTTTACAAAAATTTTTGAATAAAATTGAAATATCTATCAAATAAAAACGGGTTTTTAGGAATTGATAATAAATTTAGCTTTAAAGAAAAAGCTGTGATTGTTCCATTTGGATTAGAAAAAACTGTCAGTTATGGGGGAGGAACAAGAAATGGACCTAAAGAAATCATAAAAGCATCGCATCAAGTTGAGCTTTATGATGAAGAACTTAATTGTGAACCTTATAAAAAAATAGGTATTAAAACTTTAAAACCATTTAAAATTGATAAAAATATTAAAAAAGCACTTAATAAAATCTCAAATATTAATAAAGAAATTTTAGATAAAAAGCTTTTCCCAATGACTTTAGGTGGAGAGCATTCAATAACTCCTGGATGTATTGTTCCTTTTACTAAAAAATATAAAAACATTTGTCTCTTACATTTTGATGCTCATGCAGATTTACGTCAAAGTTATAATGGAGAAAAATTTTCCCATGCCTCAGCAATTAGAAGGTGTCTAGATTATAAAAATGTTTCTTTAATTTCATTTGGGATAAGAAACATCTCAGAAAGTGAAATCCCATTTTTAAAAAAGAATTCTTCAAGAATAAATATTTTTTGGGCAAAAGATAAAAAAAAATGGAATTTATCTAAATTTAAAAAACTGATTAAAAACAAAACTGTTTATCTTACATTTGATGTAGACGGACTAGATTCAAGTATTATGCCTGCAACAGGTACACCTGAACCAGGAGGACTTTTGTGGAACGAAACATTAGATATAATAAGAATTGCAGCTAAAAACTCCAAAATTGTTGGTGCAGATATTAATGAACTATCTCCAATTAAAGGATTTAATTCTTATAATTTTCTTATTGCAAAATTAGCTTATAAAATTTTGTCTTATAAATTCTTATATTAAACTTTAATTGGTTTAATAGTTTTCAGTAACATTCTGAATGGTATCAACATTATTATAGCAACTAAAATTTTTACCGCTAAATCTCCAAGAGATAAAGTAACCCAAGGCACCCCTGTTGCATAAAATGATATTGAGAAAAATAAAAATGTGTCGACTGTTGATCCAATCAAAGATGAAGTAAGTGGTGCAACAAACCACTCTTTTTTTCTTAATCGATCAAAAATTTGAATGTCCAACAATTGAGCAGTAATAAAAGCAACCCCTGATCCAATTGCAATTCTAACTGAGATTAAATCTGCAAAATCAGTTGAGAATAACAATGTAAATATAATTCCTATTAAAAACCCCAAATATACAATTTGCCTTGCTAATAATTTTCCATACGACCTATTTGCTAAATCTGTTATTAAAAAAGCGATTGGGTAACTAAAAGCTCCATAAGTTAAAATATCATTTAATCCAAAATAGTTGATTGGGAACTGAACTAAATAATTAGAAGATAGTACAACAATCCCCATCATTATTGACAGGGTGATAAACAATTTGTTCATTAAGCTGATTTAGCTACAGGTTTCTTTTTAAAAGGGGATTTAATTAAAACTACTTTTTTTAACTTTTTTAATCTAGGAGATAAATTTTTATTTTTTACAGTTTTTAAAAATTCATCAAAACTCCCTTTTTTGTCAACTGACCTTACACCTGAGTTACTTACAGTAAGTTTTAAACTTCTTCCAGTAAGCTCACTTGTAAATTTTACTTTCTTTAGGTTAGGTAAAAATCTTCTTTTAGTCTTATTGTTAGCATGACTAACATTATGACCTTTCATAGGAATTTTACCTGTAAGTTCGCATTTTTTTGACATAATAACAGTGCCTATATAAGGTGAGATATTGAAGGCGTCAAGTTTAATACATTTAAGAAATAGTTTTATTTCCAACAATTTCTGTGAAATTTTTGACACCATCCCTTATTAGTAATTCTTTTAGGTCTTTTTTAATCATGCCAGCAATATTGGGTCCTTGAAATACCATGCCGGTATACAACTGAACATAATCTGCTCCTAATAAAAACTTATCATAAGCTGCCTTACCAGAGTCAACGCCACCCACTCCTATTATTTTAATTTTACCTTTAATTAAATTGTAAAACTTACTTATTAAAAGATTTGATTTTTTTTCAATAGGTTTTCCAGATAAACCACCTTTTTGATGTCTCTGTATATTTTGAAGTGTTTCCCGAGAAGCTTCGGAAGTATTTGAAATTATTATTGCGCTTATTTCATTTTCCAAAAGTATTTCTGAAATTAATTCAATTTGACTTTCATTTATATCTGGTGAAATCTTAACAGCTATAGGAATTTCAGTTTTTAATTGTTTTTTTTTCTCTGAGACAGATTTTAATAACTCTTTTAATTTATTCTCTTCATGAAAATTTCTAAGATTTTCAGTATTTGGTGAAGAAATATTAATTGTAATATAATCTGCAACCTCAGAAAATTTTTCTAATCCAATTAAATAATCATTCAATCTATCATTAGAGTCTTTGTTTGGACCTACATTTACACCTAGTACACCTAGTTTTTTATTAGATTTTATTCTGTTTAATATTGTATCTGATCCATGGTTGTTAAAACCCAACCTATTAATTAATGCTTGATCTTCTACCAATCTAAACACTCTTGGTTTTTCATTCCCATATTGTTTAAATGGTGTAACCGTACCTACTTCAACAAATCCAAAACCCAACTTAAATAAAGAGTTGTATACCTCGGCATTCTTATCGAAACCTGCTGCAATACCTATGGGATTATCAAGATTTTGTTTAAATAGTTTTGTTTTTAAAATAGGATCATTTTTGTTTTCATCAAATATATTTGAAATTAAATTAAGTTTGAGTGATTGAATTGCTAAAAAATGTGCTCTTTCAGGATCTATTTTAAATATTAATGATCTTAGATTTGAATACATTATTTCAATTTACTAACTATCAACTCTTTTGTTTCGTTAACACCAAAAAAACTAATAAAAAAACCCATTCTAGGTCCATTTTCATCTCCAAATACCACTTCATAAATTAATTTAAACCAATCTCTTAAGTTTTCTGCATACCCATTCTCTTTACCTGTTGAATATATTAATGTTTGTATATCTTCAGGAGACATCTGATCATTACAATGTTCTAAAGTTTTAACTAAAGCTTGTAGAGCTAATTTTTCATTTTCAGATGGATTTTTATATTTTTTTTGAGTCTTAATAACATCATTAAAATACTTAATTGCATAAGCAACTAATCCATCAAAAATTGGAAAGTTTTTTTCATGGATGTTAGATTTATATTTTTTAACAAACTTCCATAATAAAACTTTGTTATCAGCATTGCTTGTCTCAACTAAATTCAACAACATAGAAAAAGACATGATCATTTCTTCTTTTGGAATATTGCCATTATGAACATGCCAAACAGGATTCATTACTAATTGTTGCTCTGTTTGTTTTTTTGATTTTTCAATATTATCAAGGTACTCATCTACAGCTTTTGGGACTATTTCTTTATAAAGTTTTTTTGCTCTTTTTGGGTTTTGATACATGTATAAAGATAAGCTTTCGGGTGAAGCATATTTTAACCACTGGTCGATAGTAATACCATTTCCTTTTGATTTTGAAATTTTTTCACCCTTTTCATCAAGAAATAATTCATAAGCAAATCCTGATGGATGTTTTTTACCAATTAAATTTATAATTTTGGTCGATAAAATCGCACTCTCAATAAGGTCTTTTCCATACATTTCAAAATCTATATCCAAAGCATACCATCTCATTGCCCAGTCAACTTTCCATTGTAATTTACAATTTCCATCCAAGATACTAGATTCTAATTTTTTACCCTTATTATCAAAAATTATTTTAGAAGTTTTTTTATCAATTTCTATAACTGGAATTTCTAGAACATGGCCTGTATCAGGACAAATAGGTAAAAATGGACAGTAAGTTTGTTGACGTTCTTTGCCTAAGGTTGGAAGTATAATATTCATTATACCATCATAATTTTCTAAAATAATTTTTAAAGTTGGGTTGAAAAAACCATTTTTGTATAAAGATGTTGAACTTTTAAAATTGTACTTAAAATTAAAACTATTTAAAAAATCTTTTAACATTTCATTATTATGTTCTCCAAAACTTGCAAATTTTTCAAATGGATCTGGAACTTGTGTTAATGGTTTGTGTAGATTTTTATTTAGTAATTCCTGATTAGGAACATTATCGGGAACTTTTCTTAAACCATCCATATCATCAGAAAAAGTAATTATCTCAGTTGGCAAATCTGTAAGTTGCTTTAAGGCATTCACCATCATTGAAGTCCTTGCAACCTCACCAAATGTTCCGATATGAGGAAGTCCACTTGGACCATATCCTGTTTGAAGGGTAATTTTTCCTTTTTTATCAATAAATGATTTTCTCTCACGAAGCATTTTTTTTGCTTCGACGAAAGGCCAAGCACTTGTTTTGTCTAAAATTTCTTTTTTAATCACATATATATCTTTTATAAAAATCTTAAATTGGCGATTTTATTAATTCTTATAGAGTTGAAATTTATTTACCATAAAATAATGTTCTTTCAAAATGTCTAATTATAAAACTGTTTTTTTTACACTAGGAATTTTGCAAATAATTTTAGGGGTCTCAATGTTCATCCCTATAATTGCTCAATTTATTTATTCAGAAATAAATTCATCATTTTTTGGTGCATCTATTATTACTATAATTTTTGGATCATTATTTTTTCTTTCAAATCTTGATCACGACAAAAAATTAAATTTGCAACAAGCCTTTTTATTAACTGCCTTGTCATGGTTAAGTATTGCTATTTTTGGATCTTTGCCATTTATATTTTCGACTATGGAACTTTCAATTACTGACGCTTTTTTTGAAAGTATGTCTGGTATTACAACAACCGGATCTACAATTATTTCAGACTTAGAGAATACACCAAAAGGTATTCTGTTATGGAGAGCAATACTTCAGTGGTTGGGTGGTATTGGTATAATTGTTATGGCAATAACACTAATGCCTATAATGAATGTTGGTGGTATGCAATTATTTAAAATTTCTAGCAACGACTCATCTGAAAAAATTCTTCCTAAATCAAAAGAAATAGCTTTAAGACTTATTTATATTTATTCAGGCCTAACTGCTCTTTGTGCATTATCATATTGGGTATTTGGAATGGGAAAATTTGATAGTTTAACTCATTCTATGACTACCATAGCCACAGGTGGATTTTCTAATTATAATCAATCTATCGGATATTTTGACAGTGTTCTTATAGAAATATCATCGATGATTTTTATAATTTTAGGAAGTATTCCATTTATTGCATATATTAAATTTATTAGTGGTAATAAAAAAATATTTTTAAACGATATTCAAATCAGAACATTTATTAAAATAATAATTATAAGTGTTTTTATATTATCAATATATTTATTATTTAATAATAACGGAAACTTTAGTGTAAGATCTATTTTTTTTAATACAATTTCAATATTAACTGGAACAGGTTATGTCAATGCTGAATTCGATGGTTGGGGAAGCTTTCCTATAACAATATTTCTTGCCCTTATGTTTATTGGGGGCTGCGCTGGATCAACTACTTGTGGAGTCAAAATTTTTAGAATTCAAATTCTATATTTATTTATATTAAATCAATTAAAAAAAATTATATATCCTAAAGGAATATTTGTAATTAAATATGATAAAGGATCTGTTGATGATAAATTTATAGCATCAATTATTTCATTTATTTATTTTTACTTTGTTATTTTTTTTATTTTAGCTGCATTATTATCATTAACAGGTCTTGATTTTATAACTGCTATCTCTGGAGCAGCTACGTCAATATCAAATGTTGGTCCAGGTTTAGGTCCTATAATTGGGCCTAATGGAGATTTTTCGGCTCTACCTGATATTTCTAAATGGATTTTAACCATAGGTATGATTTTAGGTAGACTTGAGTTGTTTGCGATATTAGTATTGTTCTTACCATCTTTTTGGAGAAATTAATTATGTCTGAAACAAAAAAACAAACATGGCTTGATTCTCTTTCAGTTTATAAAGATATTCGAATGGTAAGAATTCTTTTATTAGGTGCAATAAGTGGTTTCCCATGGGTATTAATCGCAAGCAGCTTGAGTCTTTGGCTTAAAGAAGAGGGTCTTAGTAGATCAACAATTGGATGGGCTGGTTTAATTTTTGGGGTGTATGCTTTCAATTATTTGTGGGCTCCAATAATAGATAGAATTCAAATTCCATTATTAACAAAAAAATTAGGTCATAGAAGAGGCTGGATAGTTTTAATGCAATTAATTATTTTGTTAAGTCTTGTTGTTTGGAGTGTGATTAATCCAACTGAAAATTTAGCTTTATTAATTACTGTAGGTTTAATTATTGCTATTGCGTCAGCAACACAAGATATAACTGTAGATGCATTAAGAATTGAACAGATAAATGAAAATGAAGGAAAATCAATGGCCGCTGGTGCAGCCATGGCTGTTGTTGGTTGGTGGACAGGCTATAAATTAGGTGGTGTTGTTGCTTTATTCACAGCAGAATTTTTTGAAAACCTAGGTGTGGCTGACTACTGGCAAGCTACTTTTTTAATTTTAGGTATTTTGATAATTTTAATGAATATAGGATTAATGTTTGTTCATGAGCCTATAGAGACAAATAGACAAGCAAAACAAAGAGAAACAGATAAATTAATTGAAGGAAAACTTGGATCAAACAATATAATTACAAATTTTATCGCGTATATAACGGGAACTGTTGGCGGACCTATTATTAGTTTTTTTAAAAAAAATGGTTTTGCTATTGCAGCTGGAATTTTAGGATTTGTTTTTTTATTTAAAATAGGTGAGGCATTTATGGGAAGAATGTCTATTGTTTTTTATAAAGAAATTGGTTTCTCCAAAGGTCAAATTGCAATTTATTCAAAAGGACTTGGTTGGATAACAACAGTTGTATTTACTTTGTTGGGTGGAGTAATGGCTATGAGAGCTGGAACAATTAAAACTATGTTCTTTGCTGGTGGGTTAATGGCTATAACAAATCTTTTGTTTGCAGTTTTAGCATGGACTGGAAAATCAGAAATTTTATTCGCAATTGCAGTTATAGCTGATGATATCACTGCAGCTTTTGCAACTGTAGCATTTGTTGCATTTATATCATTACTAGTAGATAGAACTTATACAGCTACACAATACGCATTACTTGCCTCAATTGGTACTGCAGGTCGTACTACTTTGGCTTCATCATCAGGAGCTTTAGTTGACTGGTTAAATGGAGATTGGGGGACATTTTTTGTTTTAACAACTGTAATGGTAATACCGTCATTAATTTGTTTATGGTTAATTAAAAACAAAATAAAAATTGGTGCAAAATAATTTTTACTTCATTGGTAATTTTTCGAATATTTATAAAAATCCCTCGATTAAATCTGAAATAACTTCACAAATCATACACGGTGAAAAATTCAAAATTTTAGAAAAAAATAAAAATTGGATAAAAATTAAAACTTTATTTGATAATTATAAAGGGTTTATAAAAAATTCAAAATATGTAGAGAAATTTAGTCCTAATTATAAAGTTAGTTCATTAAAAGCTAGAATTTTTAAAAAACCTGGAATTGGAACTAACATTTGGCTTTCTTTTGCATCTAAATTGTATGTATCTGAACAAAATAGGAATTACGTAAAAATTGAAAAAAATAAATGGATTAAAAAAGCAGATATAAAAAAATTAACTCATAAAGAAAATAATTTTACAAAAATATTTAAAAAATTTTTAAATGTAAAATATGTTTGGGGTGGAAAAACATTCCAGGGTATTGATTGCTCAGCATTATTACAAATATTTTTTTATTATAATAACTCGTTTTATCCAAGAGATACAAGAGATCAGATCAAATATACAAAAAAGAATTCAAAAATAAAAAAATTTAAAAAGGGAGATATTATTTTTTGGAAAGGTCATGTTGCAATGTGTTTAAATTCCAAAAAACTTATTCATGCCTATGGACCAGAAAAAAAAGTAATTATTATGCCAATTATAGAAACAATTAATAGAATTCAAAAAACTGCCAAGCTAAAGGTAAAAAAAATATCTAGAATAAAATATTAATTTCTTCCAAAATCAGGCTTATCAATATCTTGTTTCAATTTAATGATTTTTGACCTTACTTTTTTAGTCTTAATAAGTTTCTTTAAGATAGACTTGTTATTTTTTGAATTAATATCCTTTTTAAATTTGTTTAAATTTTTAATAAATAAATCAATTGCTTTTGAAATATTATTTTTATTGTTAAAAAAAATATCTCTCCACATGATTTCATTTGATGCTGCAATCCTAGAAAAATCTCGTAATCCACCAGCGCTATATTTGATTAGCTCATAATTTTGTTTTTTCTCAAAATCTTGTGCAGATTTAACCAGATTATATGCAATTAAGTGTGGTAAATGACTAGTAATAGAAAAAATTTTGTCATGTTTTTCAGCACTCATAACAACTACTTTCGCTCCAACTTTCTTCCAAAACTTAGTTAGAATATTTATATCATTTTTTTTAATATTTTTTTCTTTAATTATTATACACCATCTATCAGTAAACATATTTTCTTTACCATGCTCTGGTCCACTGACCTCTGATCCAGCTATTGGATGACTTTGTGTCCAATGAATACCTTTCTTTAAATATTTATTTATAATTTTGGAAGTTTCAATTTTTGAGGAACCAATATCTGTAATTAATGTTTTTGAAGGTATAAAGTTATTTATTTTCAAAATAATATCTCTGTATTCACTCATTGGTGTACAAAAGATGATTAAATCAGAATTACTGACACCTTCTTTTAATGACTTAACAATTGTTCCAGGTAATTTTAATCTTTTTATCTTAGCAATATTTGATTTTGATTTTTCATAAATAAATATTTTTTTTGCTATTTTTTTTTTGCTAATACGCCTTAATAAAGATGAACCTAATAATCCACAGCCAATAATTAAAATATTTTTCATTTTTTCAATACTTGATTAATTACACTCATAAATTTTAAGTTTTCTTTTTTAGATCCAATAGTTAACCTTAATTTATTCTTTATATGATAACCATCTTCTGTTGATCTTAAAATAATTCCATTATTTTTTAGTTTTTCATACAAAAATTTTGCCGAATATTTGCATTTTTCAAAATTAAGTAACAAAAAATTTGCTGAAACTGAATTTGAAAAAATATTATATGTCTCAAGAAATTTCTTAATTTTTTCAGAATATAGTAAATTATGTCTAATCGATTTATTTATGAAAGCTTTATCCTTAAGTGACTCAGTGGCAGCTAATTGAGCAATACCATTTACATTAAATGGTGGCTTTATAACATTTAGCGCATCAACTATTTTTTTTGATCCATATCCCCAACCTACTCTCAGAGAAGCTAATCCAAACATTTTTGAAAAAGTTCTTAGGATAAAAACATTGTTTTTATTTTTAAACAAATCTAACCCAGATGAATAATCTTTGTTTTTCATATATTCCGCGTAGGCATCATCTATAACTAGTAAAATTTTTTTATTTAATTTTTTTCTTAATTCTAAAACCTCTTTTTTAGTTAAGTAAGTTCCTGTTGGATTGTTTGGATTTGCTATAAAGACAACTTTGGTTTTTTTTGTAATTTTTTTTAAAATTTCTTTTACTGAAACTTTAAAATTTATTTCTTTTGCAAATACGACTTTTGCACCTACAATTTTTGAGTAAATTCTGTACATTAAAAAACTATACTCTGGTACTACAACCTCATCTTTGGGGTTTAAAAACAACTGACAGAGCATTTGAATAACTTCATCTGAACCTGCTCCACAAATAATTTTCTCAGAATTACATTTATAAACTTTAGATATTGCTTTTCTTAAATTTCGAGATTTTCCGTCTGGATATTTATCTAAATTTAGATTTTTATTTGATATTATTTTCTTTGCTTTAGGGCTCATACCTAAAGCAGACTCATTTGCAGAAAGCTTAATTACGTTCTTAAGTTTCTTAACTTTTGATTTTCCAGGCTTATAAGCCTCAATATTAAGTTTTTTGAAATTAGGAGTTATCATTTTTTTTAATTTATGTGCTCTTTATAGATAAAATTACAAAATTTTATAGGGAATAAGAGGATTTTTTAAAAAATTGACATAATAAATAAGTTCTAGTAAAAAAATTATGCGCTGATTTAACTGAATTGCGAGCGCTTAAAAAAAACCGCTAAAATAGTTTTTTTTCTCACAATTCGAAACAGTCAAAAACTATGAATACTGAGAAAAATATAAAAACTTTAATTGTTAATAAACCACTAAAATTAGACTGTGGAAAGACCATAAAAGATTTTCCAATAGCCTATGAAACCTACGGTTCACTTAATTCAAAAAAAGATAATGCGATATTAGTTTTTCATGCTCTAACAGGAGATCAATTTGTAACTGGAATAAACCCTGTAACTAACAAAGAAGGCTGGTGGAGTTATGCAGTAGGTCCTGATAAGGCTATCGATACAAATAAATATTTTGTTATTTGCTCTAACGTAATTGGTGGATGTATGGGATCATACGGACCAAGTCATAAAGACACTAATCAAAAAATTTTTGGAACAAATTTTCCAGTCATCACTATTAATGATATGGTGAATGCACAATATAATTTACTTGACCATTTTGGTATTGATAAACTATTTTCTATAACAGGAGGTTCAATGGGAGGTATGCAGGTCCTTCAGTTTATTAGCAACTTTCCTGATAAATCTAAAACAGTGATACCGATAGCAACCACATCAAGTCATTCAGCTCAAAATATTGCTTTTAACGAGCTTGGTAGACAAGCTATTACAGCTGATAGTAATTGGAAAGATGGGAATTATACATCAAACGAAACTAATCCTGGAAAAGGATTGGCAGTAGCTAGAATGGCAGCTCATATTACTTATTTATCTAAAAAAGGTTTGCAGGAAAAATTTGGAAGAAAGTTACAAGAAAGAGAAGATCTTAAATTTGGATTTGATGCTGATTTTCAAATAGAAAGTTATTTAAGATATCAGGGCTCAGTTTTCGTAGATAGATTTGATGCAAATAGTTATCTTTATATCACTAGAGCTATGGATTATTTTGATTTAGCAAAGCAATTCAATGGTAATCTTTCAGAAGCATTTAAAAATACAAATGCGAAATTTTTTATAATTTCATTTACTTCAGATTGGCTTTATCCAACCCAAGAAAACAAAGATATTGTGATTGCTTTAAACTCAATAGGTGCTGATGTTGGATTTGTAGAAATTGAATCAGATAAAGGTCATGACTCCTTTTTACTAGACGTTCCTGATTTCTTAAGTGCACTTAAAAACTTTTTAGATAAATCTTACGAAGAAAATTAATTATGAAAAATGAATTTCAGGTAATAGCAGATTTAATTGAAAAAGATAAGAAAGTCTTAGATGTAGGATGTGCTGATGGAACTTTGATGAAATTTTTAAAGGATAATAAAAACATAAATATAAGAGGATTAGAGATTTCAAAAGAAAAAGTGCAAGAATGCATTGCAAAAGGTTTAACTGTAATTGAAGGAAATGCTGAAAAAGATTTAAAGCAATTTCCAGACAAATCATTTGATTATGTTGTTTTAAGTCAAACACTTCAAGCTTTTCTTAATCCTGAATTAGTTTTAGACGAACTTCTAAGAGTCGGAAAAAAAGCAATAGTTACTATTCCTAATTTTGGATATTGGAAAGTAAGATTTCATTTATTATTTAAAGGTACAATGCCAATTACAAAAACATTACCAGATGAATGGTATAACACTCCAAATTTACACATGTGCACAATCAAAGATTTTTTTCATTTTGTAAAATCAAAAGATATAAAGATTTTTAAATCACTCGCTTTAAACAATCTTAATAAATCAATAATAAATGAGAGTAATTTAGGTGTTAAAAATTTGTTTGCAGATCTTGGTATATTTTTGATAGAAAAATAAAATGCGTATTGAAATTATACCTTGTCTTCAAGACAACTATAGCTATTTAATAATAGACGAAAGAAACAATTCTGCGTGTATTGTAGATCCCAGTGAGGCTGAGCCAATAATAAATTTTCTAAAGAATAAAAATATAAAATTAAAATACATTCTTAATACTCATCATCACTATGATCATATTGGAGGAAATCAAGAATTAAAAAAAAAATATGGGTCAGTTGTTGTGGGTTTTAAAGGAGACTCAAAAAGAATACCTGGAATAGACATATTGTTAGAAGACAATCAAATATGGAAAGCTGAAAACTTTGAAGCTAAAATTATGCATATACCTGGACACACATCAGGCCATATTTGTTTTAATTTTTTTAAAGAAAAATTAGTTTTTACTGGAGATACACTTTTCTCACTTGGCTGTGGAAGAATATTTGAAGGCTCTTATGAAGAAATGTTTCAGTCGTTGAACAAAATTAAATTATTACCAAAAGAGACAAAAATTTATTGTGGTCATGAATACACTCTTAACAATGCAAAATTTTGTAAAAAATATGATTCAGAGAACAAAGATTTACAAAAAAAAATAGAAAAAATAGAAAAATTAAGAGAAAATGGAATCCCCACCATACCCTCAACTTTAAAAGAGGAATTGGATTGCAATATATTTTTAAGAGCAAAAGATGTAAAAACCTTTTCAAAATTAAGAGATTTTAAGGATAATTTCTAATTAATTCGGCTTGACTAAAGGCTGACTACAACTATATTGCGGTAACTTTAAATTAAATCATACTATGTCATACGCAGTAATAAAAACAGGTGGAAAACAGTATAAAGTAAAATCTGGAGAAATTCTAAAGATTGAAAAACTACCAGATTCTAAACCTGAGACTAAGATAGAGTTTAATGAAATTTTGGCATACGGTGATGACAAATCAATTGAAATTGGAACTCCAAGTGTTGAGGGGGCAAAAGTAGAAGCTAATTTAATTAAAAATAGTAAAAATAGAACTATTTTGATTTTTAAAAAAAGAAGAAGACAAAATTCAAGAAGAAAAAATGGGCATAGACAACAATATTCTATAATAAGAATTAACAAAATTTTTTCAAAAGATGGTAAAGTGTTATCAGAAGCTGAAAAAATTTCTAAAACTCCAAAAAAAGAGGAAGTTAAGGAAGCAGTAAGCAAATAGTTATTAGGTAAATTATGGCAACAAAAAAAGCAGGTGGATCATCACGAAACGGACGAGATAGTGCCGGTAGAAGACTTGGTGTTAAAAAGTATGGTGGTGAAACAGTAATTCCTGGAAACATAATTGTTAGACAAAGAGGAACTAAGATTTTTCCAGGTGAAAATGTTGGTATGGGTAAAGATCATTCAATATTTTCAGTTGTTAAAGGAAAAGTTGTCTTCAAAAAATCTAAATCAGATAGAACTTTCGTTTCTGTAAAGCCCAATTAATAGTACAACCAATTAAAATAGATGTTGTATTATGAAATTTCTCGATCAAGTTAAAATTTATGTTAAAGCTGGAAACGGTGGAGATGGATCTCCTAGTTTTAGAAGAGAGAAATATGTTGAGTTTGGTGGACCAGATGGTGGAGATGGTGGAAAAGGTGGATCAATTATTTTAAAGTCAGAAGAGAATTTAAATACCCTTATTGATTATCGATATCAACAACATCACAAAGCCGAACGTGGAGAAAATGGTTCTGGTCAAAATCGAACAGGAAAAGGTGGTGAAGATTTAATTTTAAAAGTTCCTCTAGGTACACAGGTATTTGAAGAAGATAACAAAACTCTTCTTTTTGATTTTAATAAAAAAGGTGAAGAATATGTTGTAGCTACTGGTGGAAAAGGAGGTTTAGGAAACACAAGATTTAAAAGTTCTACAAATAGAGCTCCAAGAAAATTTACTAAAGGGACCATCGGAGAGGAATTTACAATATGGCTTCAATTAAAAACAATTGCCGATATCGGTATTATTGGATTGCCAAATGCAGGAAAATCAAGTTTGTTAGCAGCATTAACAAACGCAAATCCTAAAATTGCAAATTATAAATTTACAACTGTAAATCCAAACCTTGGCGTAGTTTCTTACGATGATAAAGAAATTACTATTGCAGATATTCCAGGATTAGTTGAAGGAGCCCACGAAGGTATAGGGTTAGGGATACAATTTTTAAAACATATAGAGAGATGTAAGTCTTTACTGCACTTAATTGATGTTACCAACTTAGATCTGAATGAGTCTTATAATCAGGTGAAAAATGAATTAAAAAGCTACAGTACAAAATTATTAGAAAAAAAAGAACTAATTGTGCTTAATAAAATTGATTTGATTGATGAAGAAACAGCAAATGAAGTTATAGATCATTTTTCAAAGGGTAAAAATTGTGAGATTATGACAATGACAAGTCTGGAAAAGAAATCTGTATCAAAAATTAAAGCAAAACTTTTGTCTTATGTATCTTAAAAACTCTAAAATAATTGTTGTCAAAATTGGATCATCTCTCTTGGTTGATCAAAATAAAAAAATTAGGAGACAATGGTTATCTAGTTTTGCAAAAGATATTAAAAAATTAAGAGATAAAAATCAAAAAGTAGTCATTGTTAGCTCTGGTGCTATAGCTTTGGGTTGCAAGAAAATGAATTATAACAAAAAAAATATTAAATTAGATAAAAGTCAAGCTATTGCTTCTATTGGTCAAATAGAGCTAATGAATTTATTTTCTCAAACTTTTGCAAAATATAAATTAGATATCTCTCAGATTTTGCTTACATTAGAAGATACTGAAGAAAGAAGAAGATCTCTCAATGCAAAACGAACTTTTGATAATCTTTTTGAACTTGGTTTTATTCCTGTAGTTAATGAAAATGATACTATTGCAACGAGCGAAATAAAATATGGAGATAATGATAGATTAGCATCTAGGGTTGCACAAATTACAAACGCAGATACCTTAATTTTATTATCTGATGTTGATGGTTTGTATACAAAAAATCCTAAAATTTTTAAGGATGCTAAACTAATAAAGAAAATTGATGATCTAAAAAAAGATCTAAAAAAAATTTATATTAAAGGTGTAAATGAATATGGAAGTGGTGGTATGCATACAAAAATTGAAGCAGCAAAAATATGTGAGCTTGCTGGTACTAGTATGGTTATTGCAAATGGACTATATCCAAATCCTATCTCAAAAATAATTGAAAAAAATAACTGCACCTGGTTTAGTCCAAAAATTTCAAAGTTAGATGCTAGAAAAAAATGGATAATAAGTTCTGTAGCACCTAAAGGAGCTTTAATAATTGATGATGGTGCTAAAAAAGCATTAAAATCTGGAAAAAGTTTGTTAGCAGCAGGAATTAAAAAAGTTTCGGGAAGATTTAACAAAGGTGATCATATTAAAGTATTGGATAAAAAAAATAACGAATGTGCTAGAGGGTTAAGTTCCTTTACTTCTGATGAGGTGACTAAGATTATGGGTCATCACTCTAATGAAATTGAAAAATTATTAGGCTATGTTGCAAAATCAGAAGTTATTCATAAAGATGATATGGTGGAAATTTAAATGATTAAATATATGAATTTAATTGGAATTAAAGCTCGAAAAGCTAGTGAGTATAAAGTTACAACTGAAGTAAAAAATAAAGTCTTAAATGATTACGCAAAATTAATTAAGAATAAAAAAAAATTCATTATTAGTCAAAATTCAAAAGATATTAATTACGCAAGAAAAAAAGGTTTAAAAGAAAACTTAATCAAAAGACTTCATTTAAATGAAGATAAATTAGATGGAATTATAAATTCTATTTTAAAAATAGCTAAATTAAGGGATCCTATAGACAAAACTTTAGAAAAATGGAAAAGACCAAATGGTTTGAATATTAAAAGAGTATCAATACCAATTGGAGTTATTGGGGTTATTTATGAAAGTAGACCAAATGTAACTTCAGATGTTGCTAGTCTTTGTTTTAAATCTGGAAATGTAGTGATTTTGAAAGGAGGCTCTGAGGCCATAAATTCAAATAAAGCTCTAGCTAAGCTGTTTAGAAAAGCACTTAAAAAAAATAAAGTTAATGTAAACTTTATACAATTTATTGACTCAAAACAAAGGAGGCTTGTAGATATTATGCTTTCTAAGATGAAAAAATATATCGATGTGATCATACCTCGTGGTGGAAAAAATTTAGTTAAAAAAGTTTTAGAATTATCCAAAGTACCTATAATTGGGCACTTAGAGGGGCTTTGTCACACTTATATAGATAAAGATGCAGAATTAAAAATGGCTAAAGAAATTGTATATAACGCTAAATTAAGAAATACAAGTATTTGTGGTGCGACTGAAACTATTCTTATTCATAAAAATATAGTCAAAAAATTTAGTAATCCTATTTTGCAGGAACTTGAAAATAATGGTTGTAAAATAATTGGCGATAAAATTTTGAAAGGTTATTACAATGGTCAAGTATATCCTGCAAAAGAAAAAGATTGGTCAACTGAATATTTATCATCAATTGTATCTGTTAAAGTTGTTAAAAATTCTGAAGAGGCAATTAAGCATATTAACAAATACGGAACTATGCACACTGACTCCATCATTACAAAAAATAAAAAGACAGCAAAATATTTCCTAAAAAATGTTAAAAGCTCAATTGCAATGCATAATACCTCAACTCAATTTGCTGATGGCGGTGAATTTGGATTTGGTGGAGAAGTTGGAATTTCTACTAATACGCTACCACCAAGAGGTCCTGTAGGTTTAAATCAATTGATTTCATATAAATATGAAATCAATAGTAATGGTAAAATAAGAAATTAAATTGAATAAAACAAAAATTAAAATTGGTGTATTAGGTGGATCGTTTGATCCTGCTCATAAAGGACATTTGGCGATTTCTAAGGAAGCAAAAAAAAGATTCAAACTCAAAAAAGTTATTTGGGCAATCACAAAAAAAAACCCATTTAAAACAGAGAGCAAGACATCTATTGCTGATAGAATTAAATTTTGTAAAAAAATAATTGGCACAAATTCATTTATTAAGGTTAAATTTTATGAAAAAATAGTTAAATCAAATAAAACTATAAATTTAATCAATCATTTAAAAAAAGATAAAAGCATTGAAATTTTTTTTTTAATGGGTGCCGACAACCTTATTAATTTTCATAAATGGCATAAATCTAAATCGATTTCACAAAAATGTAATATTTTAGTTTTCGACAGACATGGGTATAAAAAAAATTCTTTAAAATCACAGACATTTAAGCAGCTCAGTAAGACCAATCTGGAGTTTATTGAGTTTAATAAAGTCAACATTTCATCTTCTCAATTGAGAAAAATTTGATAATCTAAATCCAATTAATGGACAAAATTTCAGACTTAAAAGAAATTGTAATCAGCACATTAGATCTCAATAAAGCTCAAGACATTGTAACAATTGATCTTAAAGACAAAAGCTCTATGGCAGATTACATGATCATAGCAAGTGGAACTTCATCTAGACATATCCAATCTTTATCAGAACAAGTTTTAGAAAAATTAAAAAATAATGGTGTAAAAGACTCTAAAATTGAAGGAAAAGAAAGCGGTGAATGGAAACTAGTTGATGGGATTGATTTGATTGTTCATATTTTTCATCCAGAAAAAAGAAAATTTTATGAATTAGAGAAAATTTGGTCAGAACTAATTCCAAAAGAAAAAGTGATGATATGAAAAATATTAAATTTTTATTATTAATTTTTTTCTCTATTTTTTTCTTAATTAAAACAGTTTCTTCAGCTGAAATTGATATTTATAAAAAAATTGATCTTTTCGGTGAGGTTCTAGAAAAAATTAATAAAGAATATGTTGATGAATTCAATCAATCTGAAAGTATGGACTCTGCAATTAATGGTCTTTTACAATCTTTAGATCCTTATTCATCCTACATGTCTCCTAAAATTTTCGATGAAATGCAAACAGAAACCAGCGGTGAGTTTGGTGGATTAGGAATTGAGGTCAGTATGGAAGCTGGTGTGGTGAAAGTAATTTCGCCAATAGATGATACACCTGCATCCAGAGCTGGATTAAAAGCTGGTGATTACATTGTCAAAATAAATAATGTTCAGGTTCAAGGAAAATCATTAAGTGAAGCTGTTGATTTAATGAGAGGGCCTGTTGGCTCTGGAATTGAATTAACAGTAAGAAGGAGAGGCGAAAAAAAAGCTTTAACATTTAATATCATAAGAGAAGTTATCCAGGTTCAATCTGTAAAATCAGAAATTATGGATGAAAATATTGGATACATTAGGCTTACTTCATTTAACGATAACAGTAGTGATCAAATAGAAAAACAAATTAAAAAACTTAAAAAAAATAAAAATATAAAATCGTTTATTTTAGATTTAAGAAATAATCCTGGGGGTCTTTTAACTCAAGCAATAAAAATCTCAGATTTTTTTCTAGAAAATGGGGAGATAGTTTCAACAAAAAGCAGAAAAAAATTTGAAAATAGAAAATGGTTTGCCAAAAAAGGAGATATTATTGATGGAAAAACATTATTAGTTCTAATTAATTATGGTTCAGCTTCTGCATCTGAAATTGTTGCTGGGGCTTTAAAGGATCACAAAAGAGCAGTCATAATAGGCGAAAATAGTTATGGAAAAGGTTCAGTCCAATCAATTATTCCTTTAAAAAATCGTGGAGCTATTAGATTAACTGTCGCAAAATATTATCTTCCTTCTGGAAAATCTATTTCTGAAGTAGGTGTTAGACCAGATATAGAAGTAAATGAAGAAGGTGATGATTTTAGAATAAAAACTGATACTGATAATCAATTAAACTACGCTATTAAGTTACTTAACGGATAATATGAATAAAAATTTTAAAGATTTACCACTGAGAAGTGGGGTCGGAATTGTGTTACTGAATAAACAAAATAAAGTATTCGTTGCAAAAAGAATAGATAATCCTAAAAATTTTTGGCAAATGCCTCAGGGTGGTGTTGATGAGGGAGAGGATAATTTAAAAGCTGCATTTAGAGAACTAGAGGAAGAAACAAGTATCAAAAGTGTAGAACTTATAAAAGAATTAGATGGTACATTAACCTATGATTTACCTGATAGATTACTAGGTATTATTTGGAAAGGTAAATACAAAGGTCAGAAGCAAAAATGGTTTTTAATGCGATTTATTGGAAATGATAATGAAATAAATATCAATACATCTAATCCAGAATTTTTAGATTGGAAGTGGATTGACTTAGATTTAATTACTGATGTTGTGGTTGATTTTAAACATCATGTTTACGAAGAACTTAAAGAAAAAGTAAAAAAACTAATTTAGAGTTTTTAAAACTTCAACTTTTTGATCTGCTAAATATTTAGATTGATCGTTAATATCGGTTTTATTAGCCTCTTCTTCTGCCTGTTTAAGTAAATCTTGTTGCTTTGATTTATCCATATCAGCAAGATTAAAAATTGTACTTGTTAAAATTGATAAATTGTTATTTTTGAACTCAACAATTCCATCTTCAACATAGTAATTTTCATCACCTGATTTTGATAAAATCTTAATTATCCCAGGTTTCAAAAAGGAAATAATAGAAATATGATCCTTCAATATTCCCATCTCTCCTTCAAAAGCAGGAACAACAACTTCTGAAACATCATCTTTTACTAAAAAAGATTTTTCAGGATTTACAATTTCTACTTTAAACTCTTCGCTCATTAAGCAGCAGCTTCTTGTTCCATTTTCTTAGCTTTTTCTATAGCTTCTTCAATTGTCCCAACCATATAAAAAGCAGCTTCAGGTAAGTGATCGTACTCACCTTTACAGATTGCATCAAAACCTTTGATAGTTGAGTCAAGATCAACAAGTTTTCCTGGAGAACCAGTAAATACTTCTGCAACAAAGAATGGTTGAGATAAAAATCTCTGGATTTTTCTAGCTCTTGCTACAACTAATTTATCTTCTTCGGATAACTCATCCATACCAAGAATAGCTATAATATCTTGTAGTGATTTATATGATTGTAGAATTCTTTGAACATCTCTTGCTACTCTATAATGCTCATCTCCAACAATTCTTGGATCTAAAATTCTTGATGTAGAATCAAGTGGATCTACTGCTGGATAAATACCAATTTCAGCAATTTGTCTTGAAAGTACAGTCGTTGCATCTAAGTGAGCAAATGATGTAGCTGGAGCAGGGTCAGTTAAATCATCAGCAGGTACATAAATTGCTTGTACAGATGTAATTGAACCTTTGTTTGTAGTAGTAATTCTTTCTTGTAGGTTACCCATGTCAGTAGCTAATGTCGGTTGATATCCAACAGCGGATGGAATTCTTCCTAACAAAGCTGAAACCTCTGATCCTGCTTGAGTAAATCTAAAAATATTATCTACGAAGAAAAGTACGTCCTGACCTTCCTGGTCTCTGAAGTATTCAGCTACAGTCAACCCTGTAAGTGCAACTCTTGCTCTTGCTCCAGGGGGTTCATTCATCTGACCATAAACTAGAGCCGCTTTTGAACCGGCTCCTTCTTTTTTAATTACTCCAGACTCAATCATTTCATGATAAAGGTCATTTCCTTCTCTAGTTCTCTCTCCAACTCCCGCAAAAACTGAAAAACCACCATGAGCTTTTGCAACGTTATTAATTAATTCCATAATTAAAACTGTTTTTCCTACTCCTGCTCCACCAAATAATCCAATCTTTCCACCTTTTGCATAAGGTGCAAGCAAATCAATAACTTTAATACCAGTTACAAGTATTTCAGTTTCTGTTGATTGGTCATTAAATTCAGGTGCAGCTCTATGAATTGGCCAACTTTCTTTAGTCTTAACTTCGCCTCTTTCATCAATTGGTTCCCCAATTACATTTATAATTCTTCCAAGAGTTTCAGGGCCAACAGGAACTTGAATAGGAGCATTTGTGTTAGTAACTTGATCACCTCTTTTTAGTCCTTCAGTGGCATCCATAGCAATTGTTCTAACAGTAGTTTCACCTAAGTGTTGTGCTACTTCTAAAACTAGTCTGTTATCACCATTTTTACATTCCAATGCTGTTAAAATTTCTGGTAGTTCACCATCAAATTTCACGTCTACTACCGCTCCAATAACTTGTGTGATTATTCCTTTGCTCATAATTATAAACTTTCTGCTCCTGATATGATTTCTATTAGTTCTTTTGTAATTGCTGCCTGACGACTTCTATTATATTCAATAGTAAGTTTGTCAACCATTTCACCTGCGTTTCGGGTTGCATTATCCATTGCACTCATTCTAGACCCTTGCTCGCTAGCTGAATTCTCCAACATTGCTTTAAATATTTGCGTAGAAATATTCTTTGGCAATAAATTGCTTAAAATTTCATCTTCATCTGGTTCAAATTCGTAACTTTCTTCTGAGCTACTTTCTTCTCCCTCATTATTTAATGGAATAATTTGCTGTGCTTGAGGAATTTGAGTAATTACATTTTTAAATTGGTTATAAAAAATTGTACAAACATCAAATTCACCTGCTTCGAATTTTTCAATTACCATTTTCCCAACTTTGTCAGCATCAAAATAATTTGCATTTTTAGACTCTTTGAAAGAAATATTTTCAATTATTTTATCACCATAAACTCTTTTTAGTTGATCATTTCCCTTTGAGCCTACTGTAATAATTTTAAGTTCTTTACCTTCATCTACAATTTTTGCAAAATAACTTTTAGCTTTTTTAATAATATTAGAATTAAATCCACCACATAAACCTCTATCAGAAGTCATCACCACACAAAGATGAGTTTTTTCTTGACCAGTACCTGACAATAACTTTGGTGCATTTTCTTTATCAGAAATACCATTTGATAAATTTAAAATAACATTATTCATTTTTTCAGAATAAGGCCTTCCCTTCTCAGCGCTTTCTTGAGCTCTTCTTAATTTAGCTGCTGCAACCATTTTCATAGCTTTAGTAATTTTCTGTGTAGACTTTACACTAGCTATTCTTTTTTTTAGGTCATCTAAACTTGCCATAAATTATTAAGATTTAAAATTTCCTTTTAATTGAGTGATTACCTCAACAAGTAATTTTTCTTTATCTTCCTCAAGTTTTCCTGAACTTAAAATTGACTCAATAATTTCAGGCTTATCTGATCTACATTTTTCAATAATCTTACTCTCAAATTCAGCAACGTCTTTTAAATCAATATCATCGAGATAACCTTTTACTCCACAAAATACTGAAATAACTTGTTCGGCAACAGTCATGGGTGAATATTGTTTTTGTTTTAAAAGTTCAGTTAACTTAGAGCCTCTATTTAAAAGTTGCTGGGTAGATGCATCTAAATCAGATCCAAATTGAGCAAAAGCTGCCATTTCTCTATATTGTGCTAGCTCTAATTTCATTGAACCAGAAACTTTTTTCATCGCTTTAGTTTGAGCTGATGAACCAACCCTTGATACTGACAAACCTACGTTAATTGCAGGTCTTATACCTTGGTTAAATAGTTCTGTTTCAAGGAAAATTTGTCCGTCTGTAATTGAAATAACGTTAGTTGGAATGAACGCGGATACGTCTCCACCTTGTGTTTCAATAATTGGCAGTGCAGTAAGTGATCCACCACCATGTTCATCACTTAATTTAGCTGCTCTTTCAAGTAATCTACTATGAAGATAAAATACATCTCCAGGATAAGCCTCACGTCCGGGCGGTCTTCTTAATAGCAATGACATTTGTCTATAAGCAACTGCTTGTTTAGACAAATCATCATAAATTATTAACGCATGCATTCCATTATCTCTAAAATACTCACCCATAGCACAACCTGTGTATGGTGCTAAGAATTGTAAAGGAGCAGAGTCAGATGCAGTAGCAGCAACGATCGTTGTGTACTCCATAGCTCCAGCTTCTTCTAATGTTTTTTGAATTTGTCTTACTGTTG
>CACBWE010000013.1 GCA_902542855.1 uncultured Pelagibacteraceae bacterium
CAGATACATATGCCGTAGTTGCGAATGTTTCAAAATTAAAAGGTCTTAAAATCAAGGTGATCGGTAATTCTCTTATTATTTCTAAAGAAATTAGAATTCCCACAAATAAAAGAGATTTTCTTAAGAAAGGTAAATGAATATTTATGAAAGTCTTTTTTTTAGAATAACCAAGTAAGTATGAACTTTCATCAACTGAAATATTTATTTTTTCGTATCCAGATTTTATTCCATTAAAGGCTAAAGAATAGAACCTAATAAAATAAACAAGAACCAAACCAAGAATAGAACCAATAAATATTTTTTTAACAGATAAAAAGCCTAATGCTTTAACTACGTTGTCATCAAACCAGGCTATAAAAGTTATAAAAGCTACAGCTAAGATTAGACAAAGTATTTAAGGTTTTGTTTTTTGAAACTCTATTTCCATAATTAGAAATTAAAGAAAAAGTTATTAAAACTAAACTCGATAATAACACCAAGTAAAGTGTATTTAATGTCAAGGTAATGACAGGTATATCAAAAAGATTTTCTGGAAACTTTAAAGTCCAATATAACATTTGACTTATTGGAAATAAAAAACTTAAAAAGAAAACAACAAAACAAATTGAAAATGCATAAAACGCTTTTGCTCCTGAAAGTTGAATTTTTTCTTTTTGTTTAAATCCACCTTTTGTATTTGAATGATACCTTGCCTTTTTTCTGGATAAATTTTCTAAAATGAATACTGCAAAAATAAATAAAAGAAGAAAAAAAGATATTCTGTTTGAGAAAGCTAAATCATCAAACGTTATCCAAGAATTGTAAATACCCGTAGTTAAGGTATTTATAGAAAAGAAATCAACAGCTCCAAATTCAGCTAAAGTTACCATTGCTACTAAAGAAAGGCCTGCAACGATTGCAGGTCTGGCTGCTGGCAATATTAAAGAGTAAAAAGACTTCATTTTAGAAAATCCTAAATTTCTACCTAAATCAATTAGATTTTGAGATTGATACTGGAATGATGCTCTTGAGAGAATATAAACATAAGCAAATAGTGAAAAAGATAGAGAAAGTACAGCACCTATTAAACCATCAAACTTTGGGATGCTTTGATTATAATTTGCTTCTCCGAATAAATTTTTTAATATCGAATATAAAGTTCCATAATTTTCAAAGAAAGCTGTTAAGGAATACGCATAAATGTATGGAGGTACTGCAAAAGATAATATCAGAGCCCATTTAAAAAAATTACTTAAAGGGAATTTATAAAAAGAAACTAAATAAGCTGTACTAGTTCCAATAAAAAAAGTTAAAACTAAGACACCAACAAGCAAAATTATTGAATTAAAAATATATTCAAACAAAAAAGTATCTTTTAGAATTTGATAATAATTCGATGTATCCTCAAAAAAACTAGTAAATACAGTTATAATTGGTATAGCAACAAAAATTGATACCAATAAAGAAAACAAAAACCAAATATTTATCTTATTAAAATACATTTTACCCTTTTGTTTCAGTGAACATAATCAATAGTAGGGTAAATAACTATTGAGTTATGTTCACTTTTTGAAAATTAATCTTTTGAACCAAAAACATTAATGACATGATCAATATCATTATTTTTGATCTCTGATAATTTTCTATTATTTATTTTTCTTTTAATTTTTTCACACTCAGACAAACACGGTTCACAAGTTATCTGACCTTCGAGTGAACTACTATTTTTTTGAGAAATACTTAAATTAAAATCAAATAAATTTTTTCTCACTTGTTCCTTACTTCCACCCGGCAGCTGTCATTACCTCTAATGCTGCTGCCTGATTTTTTCCATAGCTTGAAACTTTAGTTGTTAGATCCTGTTTAAAATCTAATCCTAAATTATTTACTACTAATGGATTTGGAGATACACCAGCTATCATTGGAAACTCAAAAGTGTTGTTTGTAAAATGTTCTTGAGCTTCTGGTGACAACAAGAAGTCTACAAGTGCAATTGCATTTGCTTTATTAGGTGCTCCTTTAACTAAAGCCGCACAACTAATATTCATATGTGTTCCTCTATCATTTTGATTAGGAAAAAATGCTTTGACTTTTTTTGCAGCAGATTGTTGTTCTGCTCCTTTGTTACCAGATAACATAAGTGCTAAGTAGTATGTATTAGCTACAGCAATATCAGCTTCTCCAGCTGCAACTGCCATAATTTGGGCTCTATCATTTCCTTTTGGTGTTCTTGCCATATTTGCAACCACTCCTTTAGACCATTCTGCAGCGGCCTTCTTGCCATTATTTTCAATTAGTGACGCTACCAGTGACTTATTATAAATATTGCTTGATTTTCTAATTACTAATCTGCCTTTCCATTTTGGATCAGCTAAGCCTTCGTAGGTAAGTCCTGATAATTCAGCTCCAGTTACTCTCTCTGGTGAGTAATAAATTATTCTAGCTCTTTTAGCTACTCCTACCCAGTGTGTAGTTCTAAAACTTTTTGGAACTGATGATTTAATTGTTGGAGACACAAGACCACTTTGTGTCATTCCTTTAGCCTTAAATGCTCCACATCTACCTGCATCAGCAGTAATATAAAGATCTGCTGAAGAGTCAGCCCCCTCCTCTATAATTCTTTTTTCTAATGCACCAGCTTTTCCGTTTATTAAATTTACTTTAATTCCAGTCTTTTTAGTAAATTTGTTATAAAGTTCGTTATCAGCTTTATAGTGTCTGGCATTGAAAATATTTACTTCATTAGCAGTTACAAAAGATGAAACTATTAAAGATGCAAATAATGCCAAAAGTGTTACTTTTTTCATTTTGTCCTTATCTTTACCCAAAGTTGTTTGCGGATGAGAATTATTCTCAATGCGAATGATTATCAATCGCATATAATGTCGCATTTTACAAGTATTATTTGGATATATTTTTAATTAAATATTTACTTCCAGTCGCCTATTTTACTGAATAGGAAGTTTCTGAAAGCTTGAACTCTTGCTGTATTTTTGAGTGATTGAGGGTAGACGAAATGTGCCTCCGTTATTGGTCCCTCCACTTTAGGTAAGACTTTTATTATGTTTGCAGAATTTGATACCAAATATTCTGGTAGTGCAGCTAATCCTACGCCAGACTCAACACCATATAGTAATCCACTTACACTATTTACTTTCATAATTGATTTTCTTTTCTTTCCATCATGCATTCCAATTTTTAAAGCCCAATCAGGATTGTAGACTGGTGAAGGTGCTCCTTTTCCAAATGAAATAAATTTGTGTTTATTTAAATCATTAACTGTTTTAGGCATTCCATTTTTTTCCAAGTATTTACTTGATCCATAAATATAATATTTAATATCCACTAATTTTTTTTGAATATAATTAAGTTGTTTTGGTCTTCTCATGAAAATTCCTATATCAGCTTGCCGAGTACTTAAATCCAACTCTTTATCATCAAAAACTAGTTCAATCTCAATTTCTGGATTTAGCCTCATGAATTCTTGAATTCTTGGTGTTAACCAGTGAGTACCAAAACTTCTCACAGTTGTAATAGTTAATTTTCCTGAAGGTTTACTTTTTTGATCACCCAGTGAGGTTTCAACTTCTTTAAGTTTTGTAATAACTTCGTGAGCTGTTTTAAAGACATATTCTCCATTTTCTGTAAGAGTTAATCCTCTCGCATGTCTTTCAAATAATTGAACTTTTAAATCTTGTTCTAAAGATTGAATTTGTCTACTTATAGCGGATTGACTTAGATTTAAGTTTACAGTAGCGTTGGTAAAGCTACCAGCTTCTGCTACAGCATGAAAAATTTTTAATTTATCCCAGTCCATTATTTATTTAAATCAACTAATACTCTTCCAGAAATTTCACCTTTTAAAATTTTAGGATAAGTCTCAATCAATTCCTCCAAGCTAACTGTTAAAATCGATTTTTCCAATAAATCAAAATCAATTAAATTTTTTGCTTCTCCCCAAATGAAACCTCTTCTTTTTATACTGCAATTAGCAGAGTCCATGCCCCAAACTTTAATACCTCTCAACATAAATGGTAATAAATTTGTATTTAGTTCATTACTATTTGCATTTCCACACACAGATATTATCCCATTTGATTTTGTTTGAGCAATTGCATTTGCCAAAATTTTTCCACCAACAGTATCTACAACTCCGTCCCATAGACCTTTGTCTATTGGACGTGGATCTTTGTCAAATTCAGCCCTATTTATAATGTTTTTTGCACCTAATGATTTTAAATAATCCGATTTTGCGTCTTTTCCGGTAACAGCAGAAACATTATATCCCATTTTGGTTAATGCCATGATTGCTACACTGCCAACTCCTCCTGTCGCACCTGTTACTAATACATCATTTACTTTTTCCCCTAATAAAATACTTTCCCTTGCTTGAATAGCAAAAGCACTCATTAATGATGTAAAGCCTGCTGTACCTAGAATCATAGCTTCTTTAGTTGTTAAGCTCTCAGGTTTTGTTACTAAAAAATCTGCATTTACTTTTGCAATTTGTGAATATCCACCAAAGAATATTTCTCCAACTCTAAATCCAGTTAAAATTACCTCATCTCCTTCTTTAAATTTTGAATTTTCGCTTTCAATTACTTTTCCTGAAAAATCTATTCCTGGAATATGCGGAAATTCTTTTACTAATCGTCCACCATTTTTTAAAATCATTCCATCTTTAAAATTAAGGTCAGAATAATCTACTTTTACAGTTACATCACCATGTTTTAAAAAGCTTTGATCTATTGATTTTATTTCTCTTGAAAAGTTATCGCCTTCTTGATTAAGGACGATTGCTTTAAATTGTTCTGACACTTTATTGACTGATAAGTCTTAAATATCTATTTTGAATTGATAGGTCATCTTTAAATTGACCAAGAAAATAGTTTGTGACCGTTGAAGCTTTCTCTTTTTTTACACCTCTTGTAGTCATGCACTGATGAGCTGCATCTATTGTAACTGCTACACCTTTTGCATCGATTGCTGTCATTATAGATTTAGCTATTTGCAATGTTAGTCTTTCTTGTGTTTGTAATCGTTTTGAAAAAACATCTACAACTCTTCCAAGTTTACTTAATCCTACGACTCGATCATTTGGTATATATGCAACATGCGCCATTCCAATGATTGGTACCATATGATGTTCACAGTGACTTTGAACTGAAATATTCTTTTGAATAACCATATCGTCATAGCCCTCTACATCACCAAATGTTTTTTCCAAAACTTTATCAGCATCTTCTTTGTAGCCACTAAAAAATTCCTTATATGCTTTTATAACTCTTTTAGGAGTTTCCAGCAATCCCTCTCTAGCTGGGTTTTCACCCATCCAATAGAGTAGCTTTATAATTGCTTCTTCAGCTTCCTTATCTGAAACTTTTTTATCTTCTAAAGTTTTATTGTTATCTTGTTTTACTAATTTCATAGCGCCTTTTTATACAGTAAATACCTTAAATTAAAAATATTTAATATATTTAGATATGTGCTACATAATCACCCTTTATGTTCAAAAAAAGAGAAAATATCTATGAAATTGAAGAAGGAAATCTTCTTTCACCCAAGTTTGATAATGATGGATTGATTCCTGTGATAACCATGTGCTCAAAAACAAAAGATATTTTAATGCATGGATACATGAATATAGAAGCTCTAAAAAAGACAATCGAAACTAAGGAGGCACATTATTATAGCAGATCTAGAAAAGCTATTTGGCATAAAGGTAAAACAAGTGGATTTACTCAAAAGGTTACTGAAATTAGAATTGATGATGATCAGGACTCTATTTGGTTAACAGTTGATATAGGTGATGGAGCTAGCTGTCATGTAGGATATAGATCATGTTTTTATAGATCAATTCCAATGGGACCAATTGATAACGGAAGAAAAGTTGAAATGGAATTTCTTGAAAAAGAAAAAAAATTTGATCCAGAAGAAGTTTATAAAGGACAACCAAACCCAACAAAAATTTAAATGAGTGAAAAACAAAAAAATGTCTTAGGAGAAGACTTGGAGGAATGTTCAAATGATCCTTTAACAGGATGGTTTCGCGATGGTTGTTGTAATACTGACGAGAATGATCATGGGCTTCATACAGTTTGTGCTAAAGTTACTACCGAATGCTTAGAGTGGATGAAAGAAGCAGGTAACGATTTGATTACTCCACATCCTGAATTTGGGTTTCCAGGTTTAAAAGATGGAGATGGATGGTGTTTGTGTGCAAGTTGGTACGCAAGAGCAGTTGAAGCCGGTAAAGGATGTCCAATATTTTTGAAAAGAACCCACGAAAACACTCTTAAATATGTACCTATTGAAACTTTAAAAAAGTTTGCAATAGATTTGTCCTAATTTACATATTTCCATATCTTGGACCACCACTACCTTCTGGAGTAACCCAAGTAATATTTTGAGATGGTTCTTTAATGTCGCAAGTTTTACAATGAATACAATTTTGAGAATTGATTACAAATTTATTTACATCATTTTCTTTTTGAACTTCATACACACCTGCTGGACAATATCTTTGAGCAGGTTCATCAAATTTTTCTAAAGTATAATTTATTGGTAAATCAGGATCCTTAAGTTTTAGATGAACTGGTTGATTGTCTGCATGATTGGTTCCTGTTAGATAAACTGAACTCGTTTTATCAAAAGTTATTACATTATCATATTTTGGATAATCTATTTTTGGCATTTGATTTGCAGGTTTTAATGTTTCATGATCAGCATGTTTATGTTTAAGTGTGAAGGGAAGTTTTCCTCTAAATAAAATTTGATCGATACCTGTAAAAATAATTCCTAAAATTAGCCCCCAACTAAAACTAGGTTTTACATTTCGAGCCTCAAAAAGCTCTTTATATAACCAACTATTTTTGAATTTATTTTCATAAATTGATAAATCTTTGTTTTCTTTTAAATGTTCATTAATAGTTTCAGCTGCAATGATCCCACTTTTCATCGCTGTATGAGAACCTTTAATTTTTGGCATATTTAAAGTTCCAGCATCACAGCCAACTAGTAAAGCTCCAGGCATAAACATTTTTGGCAAACTTTGAAATCCACCTTCAATTAAGGCTCTTGCACCGTAAGAAATTCTTTTTCCACCTTCTATAATTTTTTTAATTGCTGGATGTGTTTTAAACCTCTGAAATTCATCATAAGGTGATAAATGTGGATTTTTGTAATCTAGACCAATTACATAGCCTAAAAAAACTTGTTTATTTTCCGCATGGTACATGAAACTTCCTCCATAAGTATTGTTATCTAGCGGCCATCCAGCTGTATGCATAACTAAACCTTCCTCATGATTTTTATCCTCTATTTGCCAAATTTCTTTAAAACCAATTCCGTATTGTTGAGGATCTTTACCTTTATTTAATTCAAATTTTTCAATCAATTGTTTTCCTAAATGACCTCTGCAACCTTCTGCAAATACTGTTACTTTACCTAGAAGCTCAATGCCAGGTTCAAAACTATCTTTTTTATTTCCATCTTTATCTATTCCCATATCTTGAGTAGCTACACCTTTAACAGATCCATCTTCGTTATATAAAATTTCACTTGCTGGAAATCCTGGAAAAATTTCAACACCAAGAGACTCTGCTTGTTCAGCAAGCCATCTACATAAATTTGCGAGACTAATAATATAATTTTTATGATTTTGTTGTACCGCTGGTAGTAGCCAAGTTGGCCAACTTAAAGATTTTGATTTTCCTAAAAATAAAAACTTTTCTTTAGTTACTTTTGTTTTGATTGGAGAATTTAACTCTCTCCAATTTGGTAATAATTCATCTAGAGCGCGTGTTTCAAATACATTGCCACTTAAAATATGAGCTCCAATTTCTGATGCCTTTTCTAATAAACAAACATTTAGATTTGTATCTAGTTGTTTTAACTTAATTGCAGTTGATAACCCTGATGGTCCCCCACCTATAATTACAACATCATATTCCATTGATTCTCTAGACATACTTTAGTTTTTAACTGTAAGGATTATTTTTGTATAGTGTTTAATTTGTTCAATTCTTCCATGAACTGAGGTATTGCCTCAAATAAATCTGCTTCAAGACCATAATCTGCTACACTAAAAATTGGTGCTTCACCGTCTTTATTAATTGCAACGATAACTTTACTCTCCTTCATTCCAGCTAAGTGCTGAATTGCTCCAGAAATTCCAATAGCAATGTACAAATCTGGAACAACAACTTTTCCTGTTTGTCCTACTTGATGATCATTACTTATATAACCAGCGTCCACTGCTGCTCTTGATGCTCCAATTGCTGCACCTAGCTTGTCGGCAATTTCTGTAATTAATTTAAAATTATCTCCACTTTGCATTCCTCTTCCTCCTGAGACAACAATTCTAGCTGTACCAAGTTCAGGTCTATCAGATTTTATTTCTTCTCTTTTGACAAATTTTGTATTTGAAAATTCTTCACCAGCATCTATTTTTTCAATTGGAGCTGATCCACCGCTAATCTCACAAGGATCAAAAGAAGTAGGTCTGATTGTTACACACTTTTTAGCATCATTACTTTTAATTGTTGCAAAAGCATTTCCAGCATAAATAGGTCTTAAAAAAGTATCAGGTGATATTACTTTAATAATGTCACTTACTTGCGAAGTATCGAGATGAGCAGCAATTCTTGGCATCAAATTTTTTCCGAATGTATTTGCTGAACAAACAATATGAGAATAATTTTCAGCAAGTTTAACAATCACTGGGGTAAAATTTTCTGCTGTGAAATTTTCATAATGAGCTGCTTCAACACTTAATACTTTTTTAACTACTGGAAGTTCAGATAATTGTTTTGTAGCTTCTGCAGTGTTTTGACCAATAATTACAGCATGAACATCTGAATCAATTTGAGATGCTGCGGAAGCTGCATTAAGAGTAAATGGTCTTAACTCTTTATTATTGTGCTCTGCTATAAGTAAAACTGCCATTAAATTACCTTTGCCTCATTTTTTAATTTTTGAACTAATTCAGCAACATTTGCAACTTTTATACCTGCTTTTCTTTTTGGAGGTTCCTCTACTTTTAGTTGCTCTAATCTTGGTGATACATCTACACCTAAATCAGATGCTGCAATTTCTTCTATAGGTTTTTTCTTGGCCTTCATTATATTTGGTAGTGATGCATATCTTGGTTCATTCAGTCTAAGATCGCAAGTTACAATAGCTGGAACATTTATTTCAATCGTTTCAAGACCTTCGTCTATTTCTCTAGTTACTTCTAATTTATTATCTTTTACATCAATCTTTGAAGCAAATGTTGCTTGTGGCCAATTTAATAAAGCACTCAACATTTGGCCTGTTTGATTACAATCATCATCAATTGCTTGTTTTCCCATAAATACTAAATCTGGTTTTTCTTTATCAACTATTTTCTGTAAAATTTTTGAAACAGCAAGTGGTTCTAAAATTCCATCGACTTTCACATGAATACCTCTATCTGCACCAACTGCTAAAGCTTTCCTAACAGTTTCTTGAGCTTTTTCTTCACCGACAGTTACTGCAACTACTTCTGTAGCATTGCCTGCCTCTTTAATTTTTACAGCCTCTTCTATTGCATTATCATCAGGGGGGTTGGTTGACATTTTAACATTGTCAGTAACTACACCCGTTCCGTCTTCTTTAACTCTTATTTGAACGTTGTAATCAATAACCCTTTTTACAGCTACTAAAATTTTCATTAAGCTCTCAATAAATTATTTTCTGAATCGTAAGGACTCTCATTTAAGACAGTAGCGTCGTACATTTCACCCAATATATCAACTTGTAATTTGTCGCCCACATTTGAACAATCTGGCTTAACCATTGCAAGGGCTATTGATTTATCTAATCTAAATCCAAATTCACCTCCAGTTGCTCTTCCAACAACTTTTCCGTCTTTAAAAATTGGATTATTTCCAAGCACATCAGCGTCTTTAGTGTTATGAACCTCTAAAGTAACTAATTTATTATCAAAACCTTTTTCTCTCCATTTATTAAGGGCTTCTAAACCAATAAAGTTACCTTTGTTTGGATGAACAAATCTATCAAGACCAGATTCATATGGTGAATATTCAATTGATAATTCTGTGCCAACTAATTTGTAAGATTTTTCAACTCTTAAACTATTCATTGCTCTGATTCCAAAAGGTTTAATTCCTAAATCTTTTCCCTCTTCCATTAATTTATCAAAAATATGATTTTGATATTCAATTGGATGATGTAATTCCCAACCAAGCTCACCAACAAAGTTTACTCTCATTGCATTTACTGGAGCGTATCCAACATTTACATTTTTTGCAGTTAGCCATTTGAAATTTTCATTTGAAAAATCATCTGTTGAAACCTTTTGCATTAACTGTCTGGCTTTTGGACCAGCTACAACCAAAACTCCTGTACTGTTAGTAAGATCTTCAAAAATTACAGATCCATCATCTGGCATCCATTTTTGTATCCAGTCATGATCTAATCTTAAATTTGCTCCTGCAGAAACTAGATAATAACTATTTTCCGCTTCTTTCATTATCGTAAATTCTGAATGTACTCCACCTTTAGTGTTCAAGGCATGACACAGATTTATCCTTCCAATCTTTTTTGGAAGTTTATTAGCTACCAAATAATCTAAAAATTCTTCAGCTTTCGGGCCCCTAATTCTACATTTTGCAAATGCAGTCATGTCTAAAAGGCCTACATTTTCTTTTACATTTTGACATTCTTTCTTAATTGCGTCGAACCATTTTGATCTTCTAAATGACCAATCATCTTTTTGTTCCATTCCATCTGTTGCAAAAAAATTAGGTCTTTCCCATCCAAACTTCTGACCAAACACAGCGCCTAAATTTTTCATTCGTTCATAACAAGGAGCTGTTCTTAGAGGTCTAGCTGCTGGTCTTTCTTCATCTGGATAATGGATAATAAATACATGACTATATGCTTCTTCATTTTTTGCTTTTAAATAAGATTTAGTTGCATAGTTACCGTAACGTCTTGGTTCTACTCCTAACATGTCAATTGTAGGTTCGCCATCAACGATCCACTCTGCTAGTTGCCAACCTGCACCACCTGCTGCTGTTATTCCAAAACTATGTCCTTCATTAATCCAAAAATTCTTAAGTCCCCATGCAGGACCAACTATTGGATTGCCATCTGGAGTATAACAGATTGCTCCATTATAAACTTTCTTTACTCCAACTTCTCCAAATGCAGGAACTCTATGAATTGCTCCTTCTATATGTGGAGCTAATCTGTCTAAGTCTTCTTGAAATAATTCATATTCAGAATTTTTTGATGGCCCCTCTACATAACAAGCTGGTGCACCATCTTCATAAGGGCCTAAAATTAATCCTCCAGCTTCTTCTCTCATATACCATCTGCTATCACTATCTCTTAAGACTCCCATTTCTGGTAATCCATCTTTTTTTCTTTTTTGAATTGCAGGATGCGGTTCTGTAACAATGTATTGATGTTCAACTGGTATTACTGGAATATCTAATCCTACCATTTCACCTGTTTGTCTAGCAAAATTTCCAGAACAAGAAATAACATGTTCACACTCTATTGATCCCTTATCTGTTTCTACAATCCATCCATCTTTAGTTTGCCTCATTGATAGGACAGTTGTGTTTCTATAAATTTCTGCTCCTCTATTTCTTGCACCTGTTGCTAATGCTTGCGTTAAATCTGCTGGTTGAATATATCCATCTTCGGGGTGTTGTATTGCGCCAACTAAGTCATCTGTATGACATAAAGGCCAGATTTCTTTTACTTGTTCCGGTTTCAAGAATTTTACATCTACTCCAATAGTTCGAGCAACACCTGCATATTGATGATACTCATCCATTCTATCTTTTGTACTAGCTAAACGAATGTTTGAAACAACGCTAAAGCCAACATTTTTTCCAGTTTCTTCCTCTAATGTTTTATAGAGATTAACTGCATATTTATGTAGTTGTCCTACAGAATAACTCATATTAAACAAAGGCAATAAACCAGCGGCGTGCCAAGTTGATCCTGAAGTTAACTCTTTTCTCTCAACAAGAACAACGTCGGACCAACCTTTTTTTGCTAAGTGATAAAGAGCACTAACACCTACGACTCCTCCACCAACTACTACAACTTTGGTTTTTGTTTTCATTCAAGGATTCCTACTAAATTTTTAATTGTTACGAAACAAAAATGTATGTTTGAAATCAAATTGAGCTTCCTAGAGGGATCGGGCTAGATACCATTGTAGTTAACCAACAGTCTTTTAAATTTCCATCCAAAGTATACTTTTCAACTTGCCAATTAAACTTGTGATAAATCTTGTTTTTATCAAGAATGATTACCTCAAATTGTGCCCATTTGTCACTACTTCCAAGCTCAGTAATTGTATGACTTAAGTGATTAATCATCATCCCATAAGAGTCACTTTTTAACATCATCTTAAAATTGCTTAATGGTCCTGTAACTCTCTTGTTATTTGGGTGAGCAAATTTCCATGTTTGTTCAATTCCACTATCTTTAAATTTAGAGTCATTTTGTTGAAGCCCATTAAGTTGAATCTTTATAACCTCTCTCGGTTTAATATTGCTATTTGGATTTAATAGTTCAGCGTTTGAAAAAGTCGAAGTTATCAATAATAAAATTAATACTTTAAAAATAGTTTTCATTTAAAATAATTACTCAGATGTTTTGTATTTACTGTTATTGATAATAATTACAAATAATATTGGAAGAATTAATGTCAAAAGTGTCACAACAATTAATAAAATCCCAAGTTCAGAATAATCTGCTGTTGTTTGGATTTCACCTGAAACTTTATCTTTTACTTCTCTTGTAACAGTAAAGATTTCATTTAAATACTTAGTTCCTAGTGCACTTGCTGATAACGCAAGATTTGTAAAGGATGCAAAAACTGCAAAAAAAGTTGCTTTTAAATGTGCTGGAGCATTTTTTGCTATCCATGCTAAAAGAGGAATCATTGAAACTTGTCCCAAAGGGGATTCGAGAGCTGTGTTTATTAATGCAATGAACTTAGCATCTACTACTCCACCTGTTAATGAAGCTGTCCAATTATGAAAACCATAATACATTCCAACACTTGGTAAAAACAAAATTGCTCCTGCAATGCTTAAAACAACAATTATTTTAGCAATTGAATTATTCGCCATAAACGGTCTTAATAAAACAATACCAGCTAATGTTAAAATTGATGCAAGTAATGATAGGACAGAAAAAAACTGCTCATTAAATCCAAGCTCATCAATTTCAAACCATGTCAATCCTGGTCCAGGTCCAGGCATAGCTCTAAATATAAAAATAATAACTGCTGTACCTACAATAGTTAATCTTAATTCTTGAGGTAATTCCTTAATAAGCTTAAACATTAAAAACAAAATAATTATAACAGAACCTATAAAAACAATTTCTTGCGCAAACGGTACTTTAAATGAACCAATAGATAATGTGAAAATAACAAAAACTAAACTACCTCCTAATATCCACCAATTAATTTTTGTTTTCTCGTTACCTCTTTCTTCTTTAAATTCTAAACCTTTAGATTTTAAAGTTTGTATTTTTTTATATCTTAAATAATTGGCTAAAATTACACCTAGTATAGAAACCAAAGGTATTACAAGAGCATAAATATAAATAGTTCCGTATAAATTTATTTTATCAGCCTGCTCAAGGCCTTCCACATCTCTAAACAAAATTACATTAACTAATGCAACAAGTACTGTACCACCAATAATGGCAAACCTTCCAAGTGTCTGCATTGTTGTATGCATTAATTTTATTTGATCTTTAGAATAATCATTTCCTGTTTCATCAACCAAAGGAACTGCCTCAACTGTCATAGCATCAGCTACAACATCCTGAACCACGTAACCAACCGGAGCTAAAATCACACTTATCACAAACCATGTTTCTACCGAAAATACCTGGGACATATCTTCAGTATGAATAATCAATCCATACATAATTAGTAAACTAAGAGCTATCAATGAAGCTCCGAAATAGACCATGTAATTTTTTCTCTCCCAGATTAGATCTACTAAATGTCCTAATGGCATTTTTAATGCCCAAGGAATTCCAGCCCAAAAACCTAGGCCTGCTAAAAATGCTGCTGATAAATTTAAATAATCTTTAACAAAGAATGTGCCAACTATACCCGTTAAACCAGATATACCTGCAGCCATATAAACCATTAATGGTGGTAAGTAAGTCCACTTAAATTGTCGACCCAAGTCTAAAAAAGTACTATCTAAAAACTTAATTACTTTGTTCATTAGTCACTCAAAACTGGAAACGCCTGTCTAACTTTCAAAAAATATTTTTGATATTCCATCTTAGTACATTTGTTTTCAACATACTTAATATCATTTTTTTCCATCAAATCTTTTGCCTTTTCGTCTCGTATACCAAGCTGTAACCATAAAACTTTAGCTCCAATTTTAACTGTATCTTCTGCTATGGCATAAACTTCTTTAGATGGTCTAAAAACATCTACGATATCAATATGATCTTTAATATCTGATATTTTAGCGAAAACCTCTTGCCCTAAAATTTTTTGACCCTTGGCTCTGGGGTTAACTGGATAAACTCTATATCCATATTTTTGCATGTATTTCATTACAATAGTTGATGCTTTAGTAGGATCATTACTTACTCCCACCATAGCAATAGTCTTATATTTTGAGAGAATTTCCTTAATATCACTCATTAATTATTTTTAATCTGTTTCTCACAAAATATTCTAGCTTCAGAAGCAGTCATTGGTTTTTCCAATGTTTTAGTTCCAGCCACACATGCTTCAATCGCTCTTTTTTGATTATGATCTTTAAAATTATAAATTACTAATCCACCAATAATAATAAAAACTACTATTAAAATATTTTTTATCACTATTTATTTTTCCAATTTGGTTTTCTTTTTTCTAAAAAAGCAGAAATTCCTTCCTTAGCATCCATTGCCATCATGTTAAGGGTCATCATTTTACTTGTATAAGCATAAGCTTTATTTAAAGGCATTTCTAATTGTTTGTAAAAAGCTTGTTTTCCAATTTTAATTATCAAATTAGATTTTGAGGCAATTTTGTTTGCTATCTTTAGAACTTCTTTATTTAATTTTGACTTTGAAAAATAATCATTTATTAATCCAATTTCTTTTGCATAATTAGCTTTGATAGGTTCTCCAGTTAGCAACATTTTCATCATTGGTTTTCGATTTATCTTTCTACTGACAGCAACCATAGGTGTACTACAAAACAAACCAATATTTACACCAGGAGTAGCAAACAATGCGTCCTTAGTACTATAAGCTAAATCGCAACTTGCAACCAATTGACAGCCAGCTGCAAATGCCGCCCCATGAACTTTAGCAACTACCGGTTTTCTTCCTTCAACAATTTGAAGCATCACTTTTGAACAAAGATTAAATAATTTTAAATATTTATCTCTCTTTTTTAAACCTCTAACTTCTTTTAAATTGTGTCCTGCACTAAATCCTTTACCAGCACCTTCTAATATTATTACTTTAACTTTTTTATCTGTATCTAATTTTTTTAATGCTTTTAATAAATCTGAAAGATTTTTGAATGATAAAGAATTATAAGTTTTTGGTTCATCAATGATAATTGATGAAACTTCGTTGCTAATTTTTTTAATTTTAATGTTACTAGTCATTTAATCAGTTAATCCATCGGATCTAGCCTGATTTCTTTCTATATGAATTGGTAAAACTTTGCCATAAATAGCTTTGGAATGTTCTGGGGTGTTTACTCTCCATGGGTCTAAAACATAAGCTGGAATACACATATATCTTGATTTTTGGCCTTCAACTTTTGTTACTCTATGTAAAGTAAATCTGCCTTTAAATATTTGTAAATCTCCTGGCTCTAATTTCAATTGTCTCACTCTGGTTCTGTCTCCTGCTATAACTTTTTGAACTTCTTCGAAATTTTCATTTCCTGGTTCTCTAATATTTGGACAGTACTCAAATATTCCTCCCTTCTCAGCTTTTTGTATCATTAAACTAAGTGTAAATTCACAACTATCAAAATGCCATGGGAGTACCCCATCTGGTTTCATAACATTATACGCATGACATGCTAAAGGATCTGCCCATCTGTAAATAGGTGAGAAGCCTAAACAAGCAGATACAAATTTTAAAAGTTCTTCAGTTTCGTAAAGATATTTCATTTCAGAGTCTTTTGGGAAACAATCTGAATTTAAATATCCATTATATCTATTCATAAAAGTTCTTTTTGGATGATCTTTTGGTAACGAAGGATCGTCCTTAGCATACAAATATGCATTTATACTTTCTTTAGACATATAAACTTCATCTAATTGTTTTTCTAACTCAGAATTCATTACCTTAAGTGATTTAGGTAAAATAAAATTTGGAATTGTTGAACAACTATATTGATCAAGTTCATCTTTGCATTTTTTAATTAGATTTTTAATTATTGGTGAATTTAAATCGTATATTGGATATTTTTCTAAATCTACAATAGTCTTAAGTCTATCGTTCATTTAAGTTTATTTTAACTTTCCCTCTTCTCTCATTTTTGCTCTTATCTTAGTAGCTGATATTTTTTGAGTTTCTTCATCCAAAACTATTTCCTCAATCTTATATCCAACTCCTCTACCATAACAAATATTTGTAATATTAGGTACTAACATTATTTTAAATTGTCCTTCAAATTCAGGATTTAATCTGTCTTCAATATTTTTTTTAACGGTTTCAAAATCAAAAGGATTATCGTCTACACCTTGTACATCTCTAATTTGAATACAAACTTGTCCAGTTTTTTTAATAATTTCTTTAAACAAAGTGAAATGTCCATCGTGAAAAGGTTGCCATCTTCCTAGCATTTGTGCTGTTGGTTTTTTGTTATCCCATTGGTGTGTCATTTTTTTATCTCCTCTATTATTTTTGGTGCCCATATTTTTGCATCCTGACTTGTTACATGAAAATCAAAATTCTTAGGATTAACAAACATTTGGTTAGTGTCTTCAAATCTTCCTTTTTTAATCGTATCTACCCACACTCTAAAATCTGCTGGAAACAAACTTCTTGCTTCGGGAGTTGGTGCTATAAAATCTGCAATTACATAATGACCATCTGCTTTTAATTTTAAAGCTGCCTCAGCCATTCTTTTTGCCTGTCTTACTCTTCCCTCTTCGGAAAAATCCCAATCGTTTGCAGCTTTTCTTACCTCGTCTGCATTTAATCTTTTTGCATTTAAAAGTGGTGCCATTTCATCTGCTAGAGTTGTTTTACCAGCTCCAGGCAAACCCATTACTAAAATAATTTTCATTAAATATCTTCTAACGGATGATGGGACATTAATTCAAGTCCATTTTCACCTACAAGATACTGTTGTTCAAGTTTTACACCTTCTTTACCACCAACTTTACCAATATAACTCTCAAGTGTAATTGTCATGTTCTTCTCAAAAGTTCCACCTTCTTCTCCACCATCAGTTGGATATCTTATTTGAGGCCACTCATCACACAACCCAATTCCATGAACCATACATGAATACCTATTTCCATAATACTCATCAGGCAAAACCCAAGATTTTTTTATAAATTCTTTAAAACTCATTCCTGGTTTTATTAATCTAAAATTATGATCAATTTGATTTCTGGCCATTGAATATAGTTTTTTTTGCTCATCATTAAATTTATGTCCAACTACAAAGGCTCTTGATATGTCAGCACAATATCCATAGGGACCAACCATATCTGTATCAAAAGCAACAATTTCTCCTTGTTGCATAACTTTATTACTACTCTCTTGCATCCATGGATTTGTTCTTTCACCAGACGATAAAATCCTACACTCAATCCACTCACCTCCATTTTCAATATTCGTTTTATGTAAAATTGACCACAATTCATCTTCAGTCATTCCTGGCTTAAGATCTGATCTCATTTTTGATACACCTTTTTCTGCAACTTCTATTGCTGCTTTCATACAAGTCAATTCATCAGGTGATTTTATTACTCTTGCTTGTTCTAAAATCAATTTTGCATCTACAACTTCAATTCCTTCTTTATTTAAAGCTGTAACCGCAGGACCATTTAAAACATCGATTGCAATTTTTTTAGTTTTAAAATAATTTTTTGATAAATCTTTAACTTCATTTATCCATTTTAATAATTGATTGTCTGCTTGATCTCCATTGCTAAAATAATCCCATGTAATTGCTGGTCTTATTTCATCAATTAGATTTAAATGCTTCGATAATATTTCACAATTAAAATACTCATAAAGAATAGTTGGTCCATTGACCGGTACAAAACAATATCTTGTTAAATTATGCATATTATAGACACTCATGTTCACAGTATCTAAAGCATAACGAACATTCACTGGATCAAATAGAATACAAGCTTCTAAATTGTTTTTTACTAATTCTTTTCTAACCCTGTCTAAACGATATGATCTTAATTTATCAAAATCAATCTCGTCTTCTCTTAATCTTTTTTTAGTAATAAAATTTTGTCTTGGTTTTATCTCGGGAGCTATTTTTCTACTAAATCTCATAATACCCTATATAATCCTAACCATGCGTTGACATCTTTGCTTGCAATATAGTCGGATTTAAAAAATTCTACTTCTTCCCACTTCTTGCTATCTTTTAGTATATCAATTTTTTTATCAAAACCATACTCTTCATGAATTCCTTCATTAATCGTGAAGCAAATTAAACCACCTAGTTTTGTTATTCTTATAAATTCATCTAATGCATTTGGTTTTACATGCCCAAAAGTAAATGTTCCTACACACATAACTCCACCATAAAAGTTGTCCTCAACCTCTATTGGTTTATTTAAATCAACCTTTACTAATTTTTGATAAAGGTCTTTTGGTACAGTATCTAATAAAGTTTGAGATAAATCGGCTCCATGAAAATTTTCGAACCCATATTTTTTTAATTCAACTCCAACTAGACCTGTTCCACAGCCTGCATCAAAGATTAGTGTGTCTTTATTATCTTCGTGCTTATTGAAAGTTGCTACGGTTTCCTTTGGGCCTGTATAGTTCCAATCAACCATATCTTTATTATACTTATCTTTTTCTCCCCACTCATCGTAGTACCTCATAACTTCATCAGTAGTTTTAAGTTTATAAATTGGAATTTTGTTTCCTACATCTTTTTGTGCCATTAGCTTCTCATTTTTTGACCACTTGGATCATAAAGTGGTTCTTTAATAATTGAGCAATTAAATAAATCTCCATTTATCTCTACTTGAATTTTATTTTCAGAATTAATGTTTTTTTGATCAACAAAAGTAAACGCCACACTTTTATTTACAAAATGAGCAAAACCACCTGAAGTAACGTAACCTATACTTTGATCTCCATTCATAACAGCTTCATTATTTGTTACATCAATATCATTTGTTTCAACAATTAATGGTATGAGTTTATTTGAAGAATTTTCCTTTTGTGCACTTTCTTTACCAATAAACTCTTTATCCCAATTAATAAAAGCATCTAAACCTGTCTCTTTTGCTGTAAAATCTGGTCTATAATCTAATGTCCAAGCCCCCCAATTTTTCTCTAAC
>CACBWE010000014.1 GCA_902542855.1 uncultured Pelagibacteraceae bacterium
AAAATTTTCAAAAAATGACTCGATTCAGCATATTACGGATGAGTTAAATAAAGTTCTAGAAAAGATGATTGAGAAAAATCCTAGTCAATGGATTTGGTCACATAATCGCTGGAAATAATATTTAATTTTTACTAATACTTTCTTTTTTTTGAGATGCTTCTTTGTAGGAAAAATATGCTTCTTGCAACTCAACATTCCAGTAAGTTAGATTTTCAAGATTTATTTTTTTTCCGGATACGGCACATTCAACATGATCACCCTGTTCAATAATTTGAAAATTATTGGGTAAAAATTTTATTTTTGCTAATTTTTTTATCATTTTTGGTTTATATAGTTCTATATGAAAATTGGAATAATAGGAAGTGGAGGAAGAGAACACGCAATTTGTAAAAGCTTGCATAATTCTGATGAGACAAAAAAAATCTACTGTTTTCCAGGTAACGCAGGAACTTCTGAAATTGCAGAAAATATTGATATTGATTTAGAAAATTTTGAATTAATAAAAGATGTTATTTTAGAAAAAAAAATTGATTTGATTGTCATTGGTCCAGAAAAGCCACTGGTAGATGGTTTAGTTGATTATTTAGAGGAATTTAACATAAAAGTATTTGGCCCCAATAAAGTAGCTTCTCAACTTGAAGGATCAAAAATATTTACAAAAAAACTTTGTAAAAAATTTAATATTCCAACTGCAAAATTTGGAATTTTTAATACCAAAGAAAATGCTTTTAATTTTTTAAATAAATCAAATTTTCCAATTGTAGTAAAAGCAGATAATCTCGCAGCAGGAAAAGGAGTTTACATATGTAATTCTAAACAAGAGGCAAATTTAGCAGTTGATGAAATTTTCGGGGGAAAATTTGGTGTAGCAGAAAACATACTAATTGAAGAATTTCTTAAAGGTGAAGAGATGAGTTTTTTTACTATACATGATGGAAAAAGTTTTAAAAATTTTGGCACTGCTCAGGACCATAAAAGAGTATTAGAGGGTGATAAAGGAAAAAATACCGGAGGAATGGGTGCTTATTCTCCATCAAGACTGATAAATGATAAATTAGAAAAAAAAATTATTGATAAAATTATTGAACCAACACTTAAAGGTTTAAATGAAATTGGAAATCAATTTAAAGGATTTTTATACACTGGATTAATGATAGTTGACGAAGAACCTTATTTAATTGAATATAATGTTAGAATGGGCGACCCAGAGTGCCAAACTATAATTCCAAAACTAAAAACTAATTTATATGAAATACTTTTAGCATGTTGTGACGGAAAATTAAATGAAGTTAATATTGAGTGGTTAAATAAAAAAAGTTTATGCATAGTAGTTTGCTCAAAGGGTTATCCAGATAATTATGAAAAATACATAGAAATAGAAAATATTAATGAAATAAAAGAAGATAATGATCAATTTATCTTTCATGCTGGAACAACAAAAAAAGGTAATAAAATTTACGCAACTGGAGGAAGAGTTTTAAACTTTGTGACACTCTCTGAAGATTTTAGAAGTGCAAAGAAAGATTTATTGAAAAAAATAGATTATTTGAATTGGGCTGGAGGATTTTATAGAAAAGATATTGGGCACAAGGTAATAAAATAATGAGAGTAATTTCAGGTATTTTCAAAGGGAAAAAAATTTATGAACCTGTAGACGCTAAAACTAGACCACTCAAAGACCTTACAAAAGAGTCTATATTTAATATAATATGTCATTCAAATAAATTTAAAATAAATTTAAATAAGGCAAACGTATTAGATTTATTTTCAGGTGTAGGATCATTTGGTATCGAATGTTTATCTAGAGGTGTAAAGAAAGTAATTTTTATAGAAAATTATAACCAGGTTTTATCAATACTAAAAAAAAATTTAAATAATTTAAAAATTTTTGATAATTTTGAGATAATTCAAGAAAATATTCATGCAAATAATATTTTTTATAAATTTTATAATAAATTTGATATTATTTTTTTGGATCCTCCATATAAAGATAAAAATATTGAAAAATTATTAATTAAAATAAAAGATAAAAATATTCTTAATGATAATGGAATAATCATTTTGCACAGACATAAAAAACAAGAAGATATATTGCCATCAGGATTTAAAATTGTAGAAAAAAAAAAGTATGGAATATCAAAAATAATGTTCTTAATATTTTCAAACTAGAATCTTTTTTGTTTCTATTTTTATTAATTCAACAGCTGGTTGATCAAATGGATTTAAATTTAAACATTTTCCTAATAAAATTGTTTCTAAAATAAAGAAAGTAAATAATTCACCCAATGTTTTCTCATTTCTTTGCTTAATTTCAAAACTTCTAAATGGAATGTTATTTTTTATAAAAACTCTTTCTGTGGCTTTTTTTTGAGCATATATAATATCTTTTATACTTTTTTGTTTTAAAAAACTTCGATTTGCAAGCATGTAATCATTAATTTTTTGTGATTTACCATCATTCACATAAAAAAAAGTAAAAAAATTATTTTGAAATCCATCCAGATAAAGTTGCATTACACTATGATTATCTTTCGGCATATTTGAAACAATAGGCAACAATCCTTTCTTATTTTTTCCTAAACTTTCTGCTACTAATTGCTGATACCAATTAAATAAATTCAATGAGTCTTTGTCATAATTTATTATTATAGAGTTAAATTTTTTTTTTTTTAAAAAATAAAGTATCGATGCAACATTTGAAACTAGGTAATTTATAAATTTTTTATTTTTGATTATTGAATTAAATTGTTTAAATTTACTACTTTTTAGATCCATTAATTCAGCTGGTAGCATACCTACCTCTGATAAAACCGAATATCTTCCACCAATAAAATTATTATGGTGCACAACGTCCGCTTTTAATTTTTGAGCTAACATATAAAGATCACTTTTTCTATTTTCTGTAATAAAAATATTTTTATCTCTTTTTCTTAATAAAATTTTTGAATTAATTATTGTTTCTATTGTATTTCCAGATTTAGATATAACTAAATTTGTGTATTTTTTTTTTAAATCATTTTTTATCGAAGGTTGTAAATTATCAACAAAATCAAATTTTTTTTTAATTTTTTTTTTTAAAAAATTATAAATAGCTTGTGCACCTAGACTTGACCCACCTAAGCCAATAACTCTAAAATTATAAGATTTTTTATATTTTGAAAGTAAGTTTTTTGTAAAACTATATTTATAATCTTTTTTCAAAGAACTAATTACATGATTTTTTTTATTTAAAATTAAAGTTAAATTTTTTTTTACTTTTTTATTAACCACTTTAACTTTAAAATTTTTAAAATTGATACCACCTGTAAGCATTAATTGCTCTTTATTTTATCAAGCAATATATCCTCAACTTTTTTTGTTGAGAGATCTATATTCTGTTCTGGATTAACTTCTTTATCATTGCCTTCTATCAATTCTTTTACATTATTATTATTTTCTTTGTTGATATTAGAATTTTCATTTGGAATTGGTAATTGATCGTAATCGGGTGGCATGATCAGTGGGGATTTTTTTTCAACCATAAATTCATCATTATTATTTTTTTTTTGATTTGTGAAACCATCTTGAACAACTGAACAAGAGTAAAAAAATAAAATTAAATTAAATAAAAATATTAATCTAAAATAAATCATAATTTTTTTTCTTCATTATTAACAATAAATTCCAATAAAATCAGAAAAAATATACCTGTAGTAATGAATATATCTGCTACGTTAAATATAAACCAATGAAAATTTCCTATATGAAAATCTATAAAATCCGGAACAGCTCTATAAAATACTCGGTCATAAACGTTTCCTAATGCACCTCCTAATATCATCAAAAGAGAGTATTTTTTAAGTCCATAACTCTTTAAAACCATAAAAATAATTATTAAAATAATAATAAAGATAATAAACGTTAATATATTATAAAATATTTTTTCATTGAAAGATAATAAACCAAATGCAATTCCCTCATTCCAAATCAGACTTATATTTAAAAATTTTGATGAAAAAATTTCGGATCCAAAATATTTATTATCAAGATAAATTACATATACTTTGCAAAGCCTATCAAATAAAAAAATAAATAAAACTATTGCTAGATTTACTAAAAAAATTTTATTTGAATTTTTTAAAATCATTGAGGATGTCTTGGACAAGTGGCCTCACTAATTTTCCAACAAACCGGGCATTTTGATCCTTTGGCTTTACTTGTAATTGCCGTTGTCTCAACATCATCAGTGTAATTAATAGTTGCTTTTGAGGTGATGCAAAGTTCAGAAAAATCAATATTTTCTGTAATTTCTTTTAATTTTTTATTTAATTGTATTTTTAAATCAGCCTCTAAACTTGACCCAATTTCTTTATTGGCTCTTTTTTCTTCAATACTGATATTACAAATATTTCTAATTTTTATCAATTCACTCCATTTATTGTTTAATGTTTTATTCTTAAACTTTTGAGGAATTTCTAAAAATTTTTCTAAATGAATACTTTTTTGGTCTTTAAGTAATAATTTATAAATTTCCTCTGTTGTAAAAGACAGTATTGGAGCAAACCATTTTAATAAAGAATTTAAAATAATATTTAGTACTTTAATTGTCGATTTTCTTTTATCAGATTTTTTATTGTCACAATAAAGATTATCTTTTCTTATATCAAAATAAAAAGCAGATAAATCAACTGTACAAAAATTTAGTAACTCCTTATACAAATTATGAAAGTCATAATTCTTAAAGTAATTTTTAAAATTATTATTTAACACAAAAATTTTATGTAAAATATATTGTTCTAACTCAGGAAGGGCAGTTAAATCTAGTTGTTCTAAATTTATTATTTCAAAATTATCATTTATATTTCCAAGTAAATATCTAAAGGTATTTCTAATTTTTCTGTATGAGTCGGCGTGTTGATCTAAAATTGAATAATCTATTCTTAAATCTTCTGCATAATTAGATGATGCAACCCATATTCTTAAAATATCAGCTCCATATTTTTTTAAAATATCTTCAGGAGCAATTACATTTCCTAACGACTTTGACATCTTTAAACCTTTTCCATCCACAACAAATCCATGAGATAAAATAGATTCGAATGGAGCTCTGCCCCTTGTTCCACAAGACTCTAGTAAAGATGAATGGAACCACCCCCTGTGTTGATCTGATCCTTCCAAATACATTGATGCTGGCCATTTTAAATCATCTCTTTTTTCTAAAACAAATGAGTGTGTAGAACCGCTATCAAACCAAACCTCAACTATATCACTTAACTTATCATAATCTTCAGCTTTATATTTTTTGCCCAAAAATCTTTGAGGATCATCTGAAAACCAGCAATCAGAGCCCTCATTCTCGTAAATAGATGCAATATTTTCTGTGACTTCGTTATCAACTAAAATTTCTTTCGTTTCTTTATTCACAAATATTGGAAGGGGCACACCCCAAACTCTTTGTCTCGAAACACACCAATCAGGTCTAGTTTCTATCATTGATTTTAATCTTTCTTTACCTTTACCAGGATAAAAAACAGTCTCATCAATAGCTTTTAATGCTTTATCTCTTAATTTATGACTTTCCATTGAAATAAACCACTGAGGTGTAGCTCTATGGACAAGTGGAGCCTTAGATCTCCATGAATGGGGATAAGAGTGAACTAGCTCACCATTAAATAGTAAATTTTTTTGTTCTTTAAGTTTTTCAATTACAATAGAATTAGCTTTAAAAATATGAATTCCTTCAAAAAATTTAACATTTTGGGTATATTTCCCATCTCCATCTACAGTTTCAATGGCTTTAATATTGTTGTTCAGACATAAATTAAAATCATCAGGTCCATGGCTTGGTGCACAGTGAACAATTCCAGTCCCTTGCTCAGTTGTAACAAATCTAGCTTCCAACATTGGGATATCATGATCATAGCCAAGATTTAAAAATGGATGACTACAAATGGTATTTTTAAATTCTATACCTTTAAATAGATGAATTTTTTTATAATTTTTTAATTCACACTCTTTAACAACTGACTCTAGCAAAGCATTTGCTATTACAATTTTTCTATTTTTGAAATCACCTTCATCTTTTATATCTAATATGACATAATCAAGAGATTCATTAAACGCTAAAGCTTTATTTGCAGGTATCGTCCATGGGGTCGTTGTCCAAATAACTATTTCACTTCCAGCTAAATCTTTTAAATCAGATGATTTTACTTTGAATGATGTATAAATTGTATCTGATTTATGATCCTGATATTCCACCTCGGCATCTGCAAGCGCAGTCTTCTCAACTGTTGACCATAAAACTGGTTTGAAACCTCTATACAGACTTCCTTCTTTTAAAAATTTACCAAGCTCTCTAACTATCTGTGCTTCTGCTCCAAAGCTCATAGTAGAGTAATAATTTTCCCAATCCCCTACAACTCCTAATCTCTTAAATTGGCTTTTATGAATTTCAATCCACTTCTCAGCAAATGTTCTACATTCTTTTCTAAACTCAACTATCGGAACATCGTTTTTGTTTTTTTTATTTTTTTTATATTGTTCTTCAATTTTCCACTCAATAGGTAAGCCATGACAATCCCAACCAGGAACATAAATAGAGTCTTTTCCATCCATTTGATGAAATTTAACAATTATATCTTTAAGAATTTTATTAAGAGCCGTTCCCATATGGATATTTCCATTCGCATATGGAGGTCCGTCATGTAGAACAAATTTTTCCCTTCCTTTACTTTCGTTTCTTAACTCTGCGTAAAGATTTATTTTTTTCCAATATTCAAGAATTTCTGGCTCTTTAGTAGGTAAATTAGCTTTCATGGAAAAAGCAGTTTTTGGTAGATTTATTTGTGATTTAGTCATTTAGTATTTTTTGCAATATTTAAATCTTTTTTAATTTGAGCTCTTAATTGATTAACATTTTTAAATTTTTTTTCTTCTCTTATAAACTTTAAAAACTCTACTGATAAAAGCTTATTGTAAAGATTTCCAGAAAAATTAAATAAATGAACTTCTAGTAATATTTTTTTTTGATTAAATGTTGGCCTATATCCAAGATTAGCAATTCCTTTAAGATATTTTTTGCTATTTTTCTTCAAAACCGTGACCGCATACACTCCTGGTTTTGCCAGAATATAATCTTTAATATCTATATTACACGTCGGAAAGCCAATTTTTTTTCCTACTTGTCTTCCCTTTTTGACAATTCCTTGTATCGTCCAATTTCTATTCAAAAGATTATTGGCTCGATTTAAAAAACCTTTCTCTAAAAGATTTCTTATTAAAGACGAAGATACAACCTTTTTACTTTTAATTAACGGCTCTGGTTTAATAACTTTATAATTTAATGATTTCTCATATTTTTTTAATAAATTTACATTTCCCTCTCTTTTGTTTCCAAATCTAAAATTATTACTAACAAAAATAAATTTTGAACTTAATTTTTTACTTAAAATTTCAGTAACAAATTTTATTGCTTTAATTTTTGAAAATTTTTTATCAAATTTTTTTGTTATAACAAAATCTACTTTCAAAGCACTGAGTAATTTAATTTTTTGATCAATATTAGTAAGTCTAAAATTTTTCAATTTTTTATTAAAAAACATTTTTGGCATTGGATCAAAATTTACAACACCAATTTTTAAATTATATTTTTTCTTATATGACTGTGCTAATTGAAACAATTTTTGATGTCCCAAATGTAAACCATCAAAATTACCTATTAAAATAATTGATCCTCTGTGTAATTTTTTTATATTAAAATTTGAATAATGTTTTACCATTTTAAGTCTGATTGAATAAAATTAACTACCGCCTCATACTCTTTTGAAACATCTTGGATACCTTTATTTTTTATTTCATTTCTATGTATTCCGTTACTAATTAATAATGTGTCATAATTTAAAAGATTTGCACCTTTAATATCAGTATTTAAATTATCGCCAATTGCTAATATTTTTTTGTTTTTATTTTCAGTTGACTGATTATAAACCTCTGGATGTGGTTTTCCAAAATATACTACTTCACCACCCATTTTTTCAAAAACCATTGCGACAGAACCTGCACACAACTCTCTAACTTCACCACGATCAACGATTAAATCTGGATTTGTACAAATCATTTTTTTTGTAATATGTTTTTCAAGTAAATTTTTGTAAAATTTTAAATCCTTATTATGATTATCAAACAACCCTGTACACAATAAATATTCACCATCACTAATATCTTCACACTTATATTTCTCAAATAAATAAAATAAATCAAAATCTCTAGGTGGACCTATATGGTAAAACTTTTTCGATAAGTAAGATTTTTTCAGATAATTTAATGCTGCTTCCCCCGATGTAAATACGTGGTCTCGGAGCACTTTGTCCATACCCATATTTTCTAAAAAATTTTGAACAGTTTTATTTGGTCTTGGAGCATTAGTTAAAAGTACGAACATTTTCTTTTTTTTTAAAAGCTCATTTAAAACAGCTATTGCTTTTTTATGAAGATTAACCCCATTATGAACAACACCCCATAGGTCTATATAAAAAAGATCATAATTATCAGCAATTGATTGTAAGCCATTTGTATCTAAATTTTTGGTCATATTTTTAAGGTATAAACCATAAAATCCGGAATTTACTAGCAATATTAATATTAAAAAGTGTTTCTAATCTTGAAATAGACGGCGAAATATCTATATGAAGCAGATATTTGTAAAGATTTTTAAAGGAGAAATTATGAAGTTTAAACCGTTACATGACAGAGTTTTAATAGAAGTATTAGATAGCAGTGAAAAAACTGCTGGAGGAATAATTATCCCTGACACAGCTCAAGAAAAACCACAAGAAGGAAAAGTGGTTGCTGTAGGTGGTGGTGCAAAAACAGAAGATGGAAAAAAAATTCCAATGGATGTTAAAGTTGGTGATAAGGTTTTATTTGGCAAATGGTCAGGAACTGAAGTCAAAATTAATGGTAAAGAGTACAGCATAATGAAAGAGTCTGACATTATGGGTATTTCAGGTAAGTAATTTAAATTAAAGGAGAAAAATAATGGCAAAAGTTGTTAAATTTGATGCTGAAGCAAGAGCAGCAATGATTAGAGGAGTAAATATCTTAGCTGACACTGTTAAAGTAACTTTAGGACCCAAAGGAAGAAACGTAGTAATGGATAAATCTTATGGTGCACCTAGAATTACTAAAGATGGTGTATCTGTAGCCAAAGAAATAGATCTAGAAGATAAATTCGAAAATATGGGTGCACAAATGGTTAAGGAAGTTGCGAGCAAAACTAATGATGAAGCTGGCGATGGAACGACTACTGCAACCATACTTGCTCAAGCAATTGTCAAAGAAGGCGTAAAGTATGTTACAGCAGGTATGAATCCGATGGATGTAAAAAGGGGAATAGACGCTGCTGTAGATACAGTAAAAGAAAGTCTTGTCGCTTCTGCGAAAAAAGTAAAAGACAGTGATGAAATTGCTCAAGTTGGTACAATTTCTGCAAATGGCGACAAAGAAATTGGGACTATGATTGCAAAAGCGATGCAAAAAGTAGGTAATGAAGGAGTTATTACTGTAGAGGAAAACAAAGGTATTGAAACTGAATTAGATGTAGTTGAAGGTATGCAGTTTGATAGAGGATATCTATCTCCATATTTTATTACAAACAGCGATAAGATGACTACTGAATTAGATAATCCTTTCATTCTTTTGCATGAAAAAAAATTAACAAATTTACAGCCAATGGTTCCACTTTTAGAAGCAGTTGTACAAGCAGGCAGACCATTAATGATTATTTCTGAAGATGTTGAGGGTGAAGCTTTAGCTACTTTAGTTGTAAATAAATTAAGAGGTGGTTTAAAAGTTGTAGCCGTCAAAGCTCCAGGATTTGGTGATAGAAGAAAAGCAATGCTTGAAGATATTGCTATTTTAACTGGTGGTCAGGTCATATCTGAAGACTTAGGTATTAAACTTGAAAATGTTAAATTAGATGATCTTGGGTCATGTAAAAAAATAAAAGTAGATAAAGATAATAGCACTATTGTAAACGGCAGTGGTAAAAAATCTGACATCGAGGCTAGATGTGCTTCAATCAAACAACAGGTTGAAGAAACTACTTCAGATTATGACAGAGAAAAACTTCAAGAGAGACTTGCTAAGTTAGCTGGTGGAGTTGCAGTTATCAAAGTTGGTGGTGCAACTGAAGTTGAAGTTAAAGAAAGAAAAGATAGAGTTGAAGATGCTTTAAACGCAACTAGAGCTGCTGTTGAAGAAGGTATTGTAACTGGTGGTGGTTGCGCACTTCTTTATGCTGCTCAAGAATTAGATAAAGTTAAATCTAAGGGAGATGATCATAAAGCTGGAGTAGATTTAGTTAGGAAAGCATTAGAGTCTCCAATTAGACAAATTACAATGAATGCAGGTGTAGATGGTTCAGTAGTAGTTGGAAAGCTATTAGAGCAAAAAAAGAAAACTCATGGTTATGATGCTCAAAATGAAGAGTATTGCGATATGTTTGCAAAAGGTATCATAGATCCAGTTAAGGTTGTTAGAACTGCATTGCAAGATGCTGCGTCAATCGCAGGATTATTAGTAACAACAGAGGCAATGGTTGCTGATAAACCAGAAGAAAAAGATGCTGCGGGCGGTATGCCTGGTGGTATGCCTGGCGGTATGGGTGGCATGGGCGGCATGGGTGGAATGGGAATGTAATCTCAAAAACCCAACTCAAAAATTCAAAAACGCCAGAGAAATCAAACACTCTGGCGTTTTTTTTGTTTTAAGTTTCTATGATTATCCAAAAATAATCGCAAAGTACAAAAAACAAGAAGAGAAATAGATACAAGCATACATTAGATAGATTTAAACAATTTAAAAATTATAAAAGGGCAGTTTTTACAGCTCTTTTTTTTTATTAAACTTTTTTATAATCAAACAATTTTAGTTTAACTTTGCAAAAGAATAACGCTTCCATATTCTCCTAGGAGTAATTGGCAGCAAAAAAGTAATAAGCCTATTACTTTTATGATTTTTTGCAAACATCCAGTCAGATTTTCTAATATCAAAACCCATCCCTGAAAAATAATAATCATTCATAATTAATTTAAAAACAATTTTTATTTTTTGATAAAATGTTAAATGTAAATGTTCAAATGAAATATTTTTTATTTTAAAATTATCTAGATTTAAATTAAATAAAACATCATAGTCCATCCCCTCAATATCAAGAGATAAATAATCAATATTATTTAAATTAAATTTTTTTAATAAGTTTGTTATTTTTATACAATTAACTATTTTTTTTTTAATTTTTCCATTTGGATAATGTTTTTTAACAAAATACTTTGAATTTGAAAAAATTTGATAATTTGGCTTATCCTGTTCTGAATAAAAAAAAGTCATTTTTTTATTATTTAAATTATCAGGTACTACTGCGAAATTTAAAATAATTACTTTTTCCTCTGAATAAAATTTTTTTAAATTTTTTAAATGTATTGAATTTGCTTCAATTATATAAATTTTTTTTTTAACTTTATTTTTTTTTACAAAATTAGAAAATCCATCCTCAAAGTTTGTGTCAAAATTTGCTGATCCTGATCCAATTTGAATTAAAGTCATAATTAAAATTTAATTTGAATATTTATTTGTTGTTATTTTTTTTTGAATATGTGAGATAAAGATTTTTTTTCGAACAATTCATAACCAAATAGTTTAAGATAATTGTAAATTAACTCCTTATTTTTTAAATTTATCTCTATACATATTATTTTTGGTGTATATTTTTTTAAATCTATTGATTTAATAATTTTATAATCATTGCCTTCACAGTCAATATTTAAAAAATCAAAGTTACTTGTTACCAATTCTGAGAATAGATGTGTTTCTATTTCTATCTTTGTAAAATTTTTTAATTTAAATTTTTCTATATTTTCAGTATTTACAGAATTAATAGGACTTAATTCAGAATCTAAATATAATGAAACAATTTCTTTTTTATCTGATACGCACGCTCTAATATTTAAATCTTTTTTCCTACAATAATTAAATAGCTGTATACTGGCTTCACTCAAATCAATATTGGTTCCACTCCAATTTTTTTTATGCAGTAATGCAGTATTACTATATTTTACTGGATGATAACAACCGATATCAACATATTTGCCAACAAAATTTCCAAAGAAATTAGAAATAACAATATCTTCTCCAAATTGGGAATAAGTTTTTTTTTTTATAAAAAAATTATACTTGAAACCATAGTATATTAGATAAAATTTAAATAATATTTTTGATTTAATAAAAAAATTTTTATTCATTCTTTTTTAAATATGATAGTATTAATTATTTATGTCAAAGAGATATAGTGGAAAATCTTTTAAAGACTCTAGCGTTAAAAAAAAACCAAAATTAAGCTTAAAAGAAAAAAGAAAACTCAAAAAAAATAAACAAAAAACATAAATTGATCCTAAGTTTTGAATATTATTCAAGCCATTTATGAGTTTTTTTGAGTTTTAAAATCCCTTTAAATATGTATAAGAGCCAGGATTTATGAACAATAATATTAGAAACATCACAATCATAGCCCATGTTGATCATGGTAAAACTACTCTAATTGATAATTTAATGAAACAAAGTGGTTCATTTAGAGATAATGAAGTTGTTGATGAAAGATTAATGGATTCAGGTGAGTTAGAAAAAGAAAGAGGAATTACAATCTTAGCAAAACCTGCTTCAATAAATTGGAAGAACTCAAGAATAAATATAATCGATACTCCAGGACACAGAGATTTTGCTGCTGAAGTTGAAAGAGTTTTAAGTATGGCAGATGGAGCGCTATTGTTAATCGACTCTGCAGAAGGTGTTATGCCTCAAACAAAATTTGTATTATCAAAAGCACTTGAACAAGGATTAAAACCTATTGTTATTATTAACAAATTAGATAAAGCTAATCAAAGGGCTAATGAAGTTTTAGATGAGACATTTGATTTATTTGTTAGCTTAGATGCAAATGAAGAACAATTAGATTTTCCAGTCCTATATGCAAGTGGAAGATCAGGTTGGGCAGATCATGAGGTTGATGGCCCAAGAGAAAATTTAAATCCTTTGTTAGATTTAATTGTTAATCATGTAAAACCTGCCGAACTTGATAAAACTAGACCTTTTGCAATGTTATCAACACTACTTTACGCAGATAGTTTTTTAGGAAGAAGTTTAGTTGGAAGAATTACACAAGGAACTGCGAAAGCTAACCAATCTATAAAAGCAATCAATTTAAATGGTGAAAAAGTTGATGAAGGAAAATTAACAAAAATTTTTAGATATGAAGGAACTAAAAAAGTTCCAATAGATGTTGGTGAAGCTGGGGATATTGTAGTTGTTGCTGGGTTAGAAAAAGCTAGCGTTTCTGATACCATATGTGACCTAGAGGTCAATGAGCCTATCCCTGCTACTCCGATAGATCCTCCTACAATGTCAATTACAATTACTGTAAATACTTCACCTTTAGCTGGAACCGAAGGTAAAAAACTAACCAGCACCCAAATAAGAGATAGATTAGTTCAAGAGGCACAAAATAATGTTGGTATTACATTTTCAGAAAACGGGGGAAAAGACTCTTTTGTCGTTAGTGGTAGAGGTGAGCTAATGTTAGAAATTCTTTTAACTCAAATGAGAAGAGAAGGTTTTGAGATGACAGTTAGTCCTCCAAAAGTATTATATAAAACTGATGAGAGTGGAAATAAGCTTGAGCCAATTGAAGAAATTACTGTAGACCTAGATGAAGAACATTCTTCAAAAGTAATTGATTCAATGAACAGAAGAAAAGGTAAACTAATAGAACTAAAAGATACTGGAACAAATAAAAAAAGATTAATTTTTCATGCTCCTACTAGAGGGTTAATGGGCTACACAAGTAGATTTCTTACGCTTACAAAAGGCAATGGAGTGATAAATAGAATATTCCATAGCTATGGTCCTTTTGAAGGAGAAATGGAAGGTAGAAGAAATGGAGCATTAATCTCTATGGAACAAGGAAAAGCAGTTGCATTCGCGATATTTAACTTACAAGCAAGAGGAGAAATGTTTGTAACTCATAATGATGCTGTTTATCCTGGAATGATAGTTGGTCTTTCACCTAAACCAGGCGACATGATAATAAATGTCATGAAAGGTAAAAAATTAACAAATATGAGAACTCAAGGAACTGACGAAAATGTTGTCCTTACACCCGTCAGAACAATGTCTATTGCGGAACAATTAAGTATGCTTAATACTGATGAAGCTTTAGAGATAACTCCAGATTCTTGTCGATTGAGAAAAGCAATTCTTGATCCACACGAGAGAAAGAAAAGCGAAAAAGCTACAGCTGCAGCCTAATCAAAAGTTTTATCAACTAAATAAAGTCCTAATGCAACACATGGTCCTATACCAAATGCAAATAATAATGTTCCAATCCCAACTGTTCCCCCTAAATACCATCCAATACTAACAACTGAAATTTCTAATGTTGCTCTTACAACAGCTATAGGAAAATTAGTTAATTTTTGTAATCCTATCATTAGTCCATCTCTAGGACCAGCTCCTAAATTTGATACTAGATAAATACCCCCTCCTATTCCAACCATGACCACAGAAATTACAGATAATAATAATTGATGAATATAATTTGATGGTGTTGGAACATATTTGATACACAGATCAATCATAATTGCAATTATCAAAGCATTAAATATTGTTCCCATACCCGGTTTTTGTCCAAGAGGTATCCATAAAATTAAAACAGCAATACTTATTAATAATGTGATAGTTCCAATACTTAAATTAACATTTAAAGAAATACCTTGAGCTAATACACTCCAAGGAGAAGCACCTGTAAATGAAACAATTAACAATCCTTCACCTAATCCAAATATTGATAATCCAAAACATAAGAAAAAAAATGTAGAAAACTTCGGTTTAAAATTAAAAGGTTTTTCTGAGCTCCATTTTACTTTTGGAATTTTTTTAATTTTTAAAAACATAATTGTAATAAGCTATATCTATTAAAGAAAAATTCTAATATTGTAACTAGCAAATGAAAACATTTATAGTTATTTTACTTGTTGTATTTTTCTCATCAATTTCTTTGGCTCATATAGGTCATTATAACAAATTTGATAAAATAGAAATGGAGATATTGAGAAATGATGAAGTAATTGGATATAACAATTATTATTTTAAAAGAGATGGTGAAAAAACGATAGTAAAAAATCAATATAAATTTGAGGTAAAATTGCTATCTGCAACAATTTTTAAAGTAGAGGGATATGGGGAAGAAATTTATTTAAAAGATAATTTGATATCTTTTCAATCCAAGACACTTCAAAATAAAAAAGAAAAATTTGTAAACTTAAAATTAAATAAAAATAATAAAAAGTTTGAAATTAAAGGATCCTCATATTCAGGTGAAGCTTCTGTTAAAAATATTATTGGCAATTGGTGGAGTCATAAAATTTTACAAGCAGAAAGTCAAATAAGTCCTATTTCTGGAAGTATAAAAGAACAAATAGTTACTTTTATTGGCAAAGAAAATATTTCAATTAATGGCAAAGAATACGAAACAGATCATTTTAAACTTACATCAAAAGATATGTCTCTTCCTGAAGATAAAAAATTAAATTTTGACATTTGGCTTGATAAAAAAACTTCAGTGATTGTTAAAATTACATATGAGAGAATGGGAAATTGGGAATATCGCCTAAAAATTCTTGAATAAAATTATTTATTAATTTTTTTAAAAAGATCGTTTGCACTTATCCATCCAGCCTCTACTCTGGGACCTATAAACCAATCTGCACACACTCCTAAATTTAATTTATCATTCCAATAACTTTTAACTTTTAAGGATCTAGAATTTGAAGAATATTTCCAACCATGATTTAATGAGGTTATAATTTTTGTTTTTTTAATTCCAGTAAGTTTAAAAAATTGATTAATTAAGATCTTTGAGTTTTTTTCTTTATTTTCTCTATTTTTATCTATTTTTTTATTTGCCCATAAGTTTGTGCTTTGTAAAGTCCATAAATCATTGTTACTTTTAAATCTTTTTTTACTATTTTCTTTAGCAGCCCACCCTAAAATTTTGTCATCAAATAAATAACTCGAAATGTTTTTATTTGTTTTTTTTATTTCTATCATAACTGTAATATTCGCATCCATTTTGATTTTTTGCTTGATGAACGGATCTTTTATTAATTTTTTTGATAATTTTTTTAATTGTGGGAATGGGCAAGTTAATACTAATTTATCATAATATTTTGTTTTATTATTTTTAAAGACTAGCTTCCATTTTTTGTTTACAAATTTAATCTTCTCTAACTCACTTTGAAAATTACAATTTATATTCTTTATTAAATGTTTGCTAATATCATTGTTGCCTTTGCAGCCAATTATTTTAACATGATTTTTATTTTCTTTTTTTAACTTATGTAAAAACACATGTTTACCGCCCCATTTTTTTAGAATTTTTTTTTTGCGTAAATTTGTAATAAATTTTTTAAATTGAATTGTTTTTGGAGAAATATATTGTGCCCCGTGATCAAATCCTTTTGACTTATTTAATCTTTTAAAAGAAGATCTACCACCTGGACCTCGAGCTTTGTCATAAATGTGTACAGAATTTTTTTTACTTAACAAATTAGCTATTGTTGCTCCAGAAATTCCAGAGCCAATTACACAATAACTACTCATTTTCCTGCAACAGTCATACCTTCTATCATCATAGTTGGTGAATTGACTGAATATTCGAATTCTAAATCATTAGCTAAAATAATATTTTTGAACATATCCTTAAAATTACCAGCAATTGTTATTTCATTAACAGGATATTTAAATTCGCCATCTTCAACTAAAAAACCAGTTGCACCTACTGAATAATCTCCAGTTACAATATTAGACCCATGACCAATAGTTTCGGTAATATAAAGACTTCTTGAATTTTTTTTCATAAGATCCTCATAACTTATATTTCCTTTTTCAAAATACAAATTGGTAGTTCCACCACTTCTTCCATTTGATTTTAAATTTAATTTTTTTCCATTGTATGTGTCGACAAGATAATTTTTAAGTATTCCATCCTCTATAAGTTGTA
>CACBWE010000015.1 GCA_902542855.1 uncultured Pelagibacteraceae bacterium
CCCGAGCCATATACTGCTGTAGTCCTATATAAATAGCCTACTTTTGATAATAAGTTCAAATCTGGCTGCTGACCTTTGCTCAAACTTTCAACTACGTGATTATAAATTCTTATTGATTTGTTTGCTCTAGATAAAGTTAATTCTTTATAAGAAAGTCTACCAACTTCTTGTTTTGGAACTTCATTTTTTAATCTTTCAATGTCTTTTTTTGTAGGAACTCCATCATATAATGTAAAAGCTGCATCCCATTTTGTTGCAATAACTCTATCTGATCTTTCTTCATCTTTGATTTCATTTGCAAAACAAACTAAAGAATAAATTCTTTTATTTTTTTTAAATGAATAAACAGCTTCTCCAAAACCATTTTCATTTAAATTAAATAAATCTCTTTTATATTCCCAATCTTTAAACTCATTAAGAAAACTTCTTAAAAAAGATAATTTTGACTGATGAAAAGATCCTAGCCTTGATAATTTCATTATTTTATTCGGGTCTCTTAATTCAACTTTCATAATCAAATATTTTTATAAAAATTGTACCAGTTATTTCCAAGTATTCCATGTGTCTCGGTATCTGAAAAACCTACTTTTTTAAGACCTTTTTCAATATTTGAGAACCCTCTTGCATCAGGAAACCAATCAGGTTGTTTTGGAAAACCTGGTTTATTTTTCGAACCTTCACCATAATTTTTACTTTTAGACCAAGATCCATTCCTCATCCATTCAACAACAATATCTGGATGATCTAAACAAAGATCTGATCCTATTCCTATTTTTTTTAAATCCATTATTTCAGCTGTTTTTGCTACCATTTCACAAAAACTATCTAAAGTACAATTTGTGTTATCTTTTAAATGATGAGGATATAATGATAAACCCAACATACCTCCACTATCACTTAAATTTTTTAATAAATCTGAGGATTTGTTTCTTTTAGCTGGATGCCAAAAAGAAGGGTTGGCATGAGTAATTGCAATTGGTTTTTCACTTAATTCAATTGCATCTAGAGTGCTTTTTTCGGCAGAATGTGACATGTCAATTACAAGGCCAACTCTATTCATTTCTCTTATAACCTCACGTCCAAAATTTGTAACTCCACTATCTACTTTTTCATAACAACCTGTTGCTAGCAAAGACTGGTTATTATAAGTAAGTTGCATAAATCTACATCCTATTTGATGAACCTTTTCAACTAACTTTATGTCATCTTCAATTGGTGAGCAATTTTGAAAACCAAAGAATATTGCGGTTTTATTCTCTTTATTAGCTTTATCAATATCGTGAAAATTCTTACCATGAAAAATTAAATCAGAGTTTTCTTGAAATAATTTTTGCCATTTTTTTATTTCTAGTTGTAATTCATCAAAATCCTCATGGTAGACAATTGTTACATGGACAGCATCTAGTCCAGCAGATCTGTTGATCTCAAAGATTTTCCTAGACCAATTACAAAATTGAAGATTATCTATTTTATAATTCATAGTATGCTTAACTCTAATCAATATGTATTTTAAATACTATTAATTTTATTGAAATTTTAAGTTAATTTTGAAATAAACAGATTGATCAATTTTCATGAAAAAAAATAGTAAATTAAAAATTTCAATTATAATGGGAAGTCAATCTGACTATAAAGTAATGAAATTAGCCGAAAAAACCTTAAAAAAAATTGGAGTTTCATATGAATCAAAAATTATATCTGCTCACAGAACACCGCAAAGAATGTATGAATATGCTTCAAAAGTTGAGCAAAATAATATAGGAGTAATAATTGCAGGTGCAGGAGGATCTGCTCATCTTCCGGGTATGATATCGGCACTTACACATGTGCCAGTACTTGGTGTTCCTATTGAAAGTAAAAAACTTAAAGGTTTAGATAGTTTATTATCAATAGCTCAAATGCCTAAAGGAATACCTGTAGGAACGCTTGCTATAGGGGAGGATGGTGCTATTAATGCTGCTTTATTAGCTGCAGCAATACTTGCTAATAATAATTCAAATGTTCTAAAAAAACTTAAAAAGTTTAGATCTTCACAAACTAAATCAATTAAAAAATCTCCAAAATAATATGTCAGAAATTACTCTTGGTATCATTGGGGGTGGTCAACTTGGAAGTATGCTTGCAATAGCAGCTAAAAAATTAAATGTTAAAACTGTTATTTTTTGTGATGACGTAGATGCTCCAGCACAAAATTTTTGCAATCAATTTGTTAATGGAGGTTATGATAATAAAGAGAAAATATCAGAATTTATAAATCAAGTAGATTTAGTAACTTATGAATTTGAAAATATTCCATTTGAAACATTAAATGAAATAAATAAATTTAAACCTGTTTTACCAAAGCCTTCTGTTAACAGATTAATTCAACATCGATTGGCTGAAAAAGACTTTGTAAATAATTTAAATATTAGAACAACTAGATATGTTTCAATTGAAAAAAAATCTGACATAGATGCTTTAGAAGATTTTCTACCAGGTATATTAAAAACAACAACACTTGGTTATGATGGCAAAGGTCAATATCCAATAAAATCAAGTAATGAACTAAATTTATTGAATATTGATTTTTCAAAAGGATATATTCTTGAAAAACTTGTAAAGTTAAAAAAAGAGATTTCAATTATAATTACAAGGTTTAGTAATAATAAATATGAAATTTATGAACCAATAGAAAACACTCACGAAGATCAAATTTTAAAATATTCAAAAATACCTGCTGAAATTAATGAGAAAATTTTTAATCAATCCAAAGATTGGGCAATGCTTATAGCTGAGGAACTAAAATATATTGGAACATTATGTGTAGAATTTTTTATTGATAGAAACGATAATCTATATGTTAATGAGATTGCACCTAGAGTACACAACTCAGGACATTTAACTATAAATGCATTTAATGTAAGTCAATTTGAAAATCATGTGAGAGCTGTATGTGGTTTAGAACAAATTCCTTTAAAAAAAATATCTAATGCTAAAATGATGAATTTACTTGGCAATCAAATTACTCATTATAGAAATATACAAAAATTTAATGATAATGAATTTTTTTTTGATTATTTAAAAAAAGATATTAAAGAAAAAAGAAAAATGGGTCATTTCACAACTTTAATATAAATGTTAAATTCAATACAAGGTAATTTTGATAATCCAGAAGTTAATGAGCTTCTTATCAAACATTTTATTGAGCTTAGAGCTGCCTCTCCAGAGGGAAGTGCTCATGTTTTAGATATTCCTGGTTTAAAAGTGCCATCAATTAAATTTTGGAGTTTATGGGATGATAAAAAACTGATCGGTTGTGGTGCATTAAAATTTTTAGATAAAGACCATGGAGAATTTAAATCTATAAGAATTCATGATGATTTTAGAAATCAAGGCCAAGGGATTAATGTAATTAATCATTTAATAAATGAAGCTAAAAAGCTAAAAATAAAAAGGTTAAGTATTGAAACAGGAGCTGGTGATTTTTTTATACCAGCAAGAAAACTTTTCAAAAAAACTGGTTTCACACTATGCGAACCTTTTGCACACTATAAAGAAGACATTAATTCTGTTTATTTAACTATGCTTATTGATGATATTTAAAAATTATTTCAATAGTTAATCTATTTTGTTGACAAAACCCAATAAAATCTAAAGAAAGCCAATATTACTTAATTATAAGTAATAATTAAATATAACAAAAAGTAAGAAGATAAATATGAGTCTACAAGGTAAAGTTAAATGGTTCAATCCAACCAAAGGTTTTGGTTTTATTGAAAGAGAAGATAAAGAAAAAGATGTGTTTGTACATGTTTCAGCAGTAAGAGATGCTGGTATGAACGGTTTAGATGAGGGTCAAGCTTTGACTTTCGATGTTGAAGATGGTCCTAAAGGTCCTTCAGCAGTTAACTTAAAAACTGCATAATTTCACACTTCCTATTGGCTGGAAATTTTGTTTGATAACAAACTAAATATTCAGCCAATTCCTTAATTTATAACAACCTTTAAACACAATTATTAATTATAGAATTTAATTAAAAAAATAATAAATTAATCAAAAATATGATTGGAATTTTAGGTGGAATGGGGACTCAAGCTGGGCTTGATTTTTGTAACAAACTTGCGGTTCTAAATAGGGGAAAAATTGATCAAGAATATCCACTATTTTTACTTTATAACAAATCAAATATTCCGGGTAGACCTGAATCTATAGGTTCTCAAACTAAAAATCTTTTAAATAAATCAACAAACAAAACAAGTAGAGAAAAATATAACAAAGTTTTAAGGAGTTTGCTCAAAGGTTGTAAGCTTTTAGAAAAAAACAAATGTAAATTTATAGTAATACCTTGTAATACGGCTCATTATTGGTTCGACGATTTACAAAATAAAATCAACATTCCAATAATTAATATGCCAAAAGAAGTTTTCAAATTTACAAAAAAAAAATGCAAAAAAAATTCTAAAGTTGGTCTCCTAGCAACTGAGGGTACACTTAAAACTGGGGTTTATAAAAAATTTTTTGACAATGATTATCAAATGATAGAACCATCTCAAAAAATACAAAAATTGTCAGTTAATAAAGCTATTAAATTAGTTAAAATGGGAAATGTAAAAGCTGCTGCTAAAGCAATTAAACCTGCAATTGACTCTTTAATTAAAATGAAGTGTAAAAAAATTATTTTAGGTTGTACGGAACTCCCTATTGCGATTTTTGCATTTAAGTCATTTAAAAACGTAAAATCCTCAAAAGTATTTTTAGATCCTAATTTAATTTTGGCTCATTCAGCTATGGTTAAACATAAAAATTAGTTTATGCCTAACAAGTCTGAAAAGCCATATGTGTTAAGAGCTGCTGAATTTGTTTATTTGAATATAATAGAAATAAAAAAACAAAATTCCGAAATCAATAATATACAAGCTTTTGAAATTTTCATGACTACTAAGGAATATGACATTTTAAGTTCTGGCGAATTTCATAATAAATGGTTCTCTGAACTAAAGAATAATAAATTTATTGACAAGATAACTAAAAAAAAAATTAATGAAGAAACTATAAGACTTTTAGAGCTTCAAAAAAATTCTATGGTAAAATTTTTATTAAAGATTCCAAAGCTTTATTATACTAAGAGCCATTTTCCACTAGAAATTTCACAGAGAGCTTTTGATCACTTGTGGAGAGTTTGTGAAAGCTATGAAATGTGGTGCAAAGAAACTGATCAAGAAGATTTGATATATCTCAATATTATTGAGTAGTATTATTTAAATCAAGTATTGATCTAGTAACCTCAATTCGTTTTTTAAGTAATTTTTGTAAATTTTGATTATCCAGTTTTTGTCTAGTCATTTTTATTCTTGTTTCTACTAATTTTCTTAGATCTTCTTCAAACGAATTAATTTTAAATTTTTTATCTGCTTTTTCGACTAACGTTTCTTTAATTAAAGTTAAAGAATTTTTACCAGTTTCTTTTTCTATACGTTGATTAACAATAAATTGTGCACTTGCTTTATAAACATTGCCTGAAGTAAGCGCTGTTACGCCAGGACCAATAAATGAAAAAATAGGTACAAAACCCGTCAAAAGGAAAAATGACAGTAAAATTGTTATAACTCTAAATAGCCTTAGCTTCATGACAAAACATTAAGTGATTTGTTATTTCATTTCTACATTTAATTTGCTCATTATAGGTACTGATTTATTTGATTTTAGTTGATTTATTTGTTTATTAAAGATGATGATAAGAATATTTCCTTTCATTTTTGTACTTCTATGGTCGTCCGCTTTTATAACAACTAAACCTATTATAGATAACAGTGATCCTTTTGCTGCCCTAGCTTTTAGATTTGCTTTAGTTGCTTTAGGTTTTTTTTTATTTTCTGTTTATTCAAAACAAAAAATTTTAGTTAGTAAAAAAAATTTTGTTGAATCTATATTTAGCGGTGTTTTATTTCATGGTTTTTATCTTGGTGGTGTTTTTTACTCAATTTCAATTGGTATGCCGACAGCTATTGCAGCATTAATCGTAACTCTACAACCAATTCTAACAAATGTATTAAGCGGTCCAATCTTAAATGAAAAAGTATCTGCTAAACAATGGTCAGGTATTTTATTAGGATTTACCGGTGCAGGACTTGTGTTAGGTTTTGATATTGGATCTAAAATACCAACAAATGGGTTAATTGCAACAGTAATAGCGTTATTGGCAATTACATTTTCAACCTTGTGGCAAAAAAAATTGAGCAACAGTTTACCTTTGTCTGTAAGTAATATGAACCAGGCTATCGGTGGATGTATATTTCATTTATTAATAATAATTTTTTTTGTTGATCCATACATTAATTTTTCAGAAACTTTTATTATTGCAATGAGCCATCAAATATTTTTAGTGTCATTTGGAGCATTTACAATATTGATGTTTTTAATAAAAAAAAACTCAGCAAGCAAAACTGTTTCAATATTTTTTTTAATTCCAGCCACATCTGCTTTTATGGCATGGCTCTTCTTAAACGAAAGTTTAACCAAGTTAGATTTAATTGGTTTTCTAATAACCTCCATAGGAGTCTATATTGCAACAAGAGATTGAAAATTAATCTTAAAAAGATTTAAAGCCAAATTCTAGAGAGGCATCTGTGATTGAGTGATATAATGATTCTCCAAAACTTCTTAAAGCAAATAATCTTACTTTATTTGGATTTTCATTTAACTTATCCACAGAGAAAGCTATTCCATTATAAGTTGAATTTATTGAGTTGTTTTTTTTTAATAAGTTAAAATTAAATGGACAGCCTTTTTTTAAAACTTCCATTGTTTCTTGTCCTTCAATTTCAATAATTGCCCTTGAATGGGATAAATCTGTTATAGCAAAGTCTGTATCCTTAAAATTATCTAAAACATTTTTATTTAAATCTTTTTTTGTTGAAACCAAAAGCCAATTCTTTGGTCCATTCCACATAATCCTAGTAGTTTCATTGAATACTACATTTAAAGGTTCATTTTTTAATTTTAAACCATCAATCTCAATACTATCAAATGAAACTAAGGAATTTTTATACTGAACTATTTGAACAATTAGTAAGTTTTTAATTTCAGAAATTTTAAGTAAGTCATTTTCTTTTTTACCCTCAATATCTCCAAATTGACCTTTTTTATGAACATTTGATAAAGCTGAAATTAATGTCATGACCTAACTCTTTCACCCTTTGGATCTACGTAATGTGATGATACTATCTCAACTGGTATTACTTTGTTTTTAAGTGGTGACATGGCAAAAAGCTTTTCACCAATCATGTTTTTTCCATTTTTCAAAATTGCCAAAGAAAAAGGATTGTCATATTCAACACTCCAACATGATGCAGAAATATGACCTAACTTTGGATTGGGTAACGGAGCTTTTGCATCTTTAACCAAATGAGAACCTTCTGGAATACTTGTTTTTTTATCCAATGGAACTACTCCAACTATTCTTTGTCTGTCTTCAGAAATAAATGAAGACCGTTGTAATGATCTTTTTCCAATAAAATCTTTCTTTTTGCTAACAAGACCCTCTAAAGCATTATCGTAAGGAATTGTTCTACCATCAAGTTCTGATCCAGCAACATGACCCATTTCAATTCTCAAAGTTGATAATGCTTCTGTACCATATGGTTGAATTTCAAAATCCTCACCAACTTCCATTATTTTTTCCCACATAAAGTTTCCATTATCTGACTCAACGTTTACTTCATATGCAAGCTCTCCTGAAAATGAAATTCTAAATATTCTTGCTTTGACACCAAATAAATCTCCCTCCATATAGCCCATGAAGGGTAAGCCTTCATTTGATACATCAAGATTTGGAAATAATTTTTGTAATAAATCTCTAGATTTAGGTCCAGCAATAGCTGCTCCTGCCCATTGCTCTGTAGTTGAAACTACGTTCACATTTAAATCAGGCCATACTAATTGTAAATAATATTCTAAATGCGAAAGAACATTTGCTGCTTGAGCTGTAGTAGTAGTCATATGATAGTGATTTTCTGAAATTCTTGTAGTTGTTCCATCATCCATTACAATTCCATCCTCTCTTAACATTACCCCGTATCTAGCTTTTCCAACTGGCAACTTTAACCACGCATTAGTGTAAACTCTGTTTAAAAGCTCAGCTGCATCAGGACCTTTTACATCAATTTTTCCTAAAGTTGTTACATCACAAACTCCAACATTTGTTCTTACATTTTTAGCTTCTCTTTTAGATGCTTCAAATAAGGTTTCATTTCCTCTTTTGTAATACCTAGGTCTTAACCAGACACCTGCATCCACAAAAACTGCATTATTTTTCTCATGCCATGAATGCATTGGAGATTTTCTTGTTGGTTTTGAATGTTTTCCGACCTCTCTCCCCACTATCGCGCCAATAGAGACAGGAGTATAAGGTGGTCTAAAAGTAGTATGACCTACTGCAGGAACAACTTTGTTTTCAATTTCGGATACTAATTGCAATCCATTTAAATTACTCGTTTTTCCTTGGTCTGTTGCCATTCCTAGAGTGGTGTATCTTTTAACATGTTCTATTGATCGATATCCCTCTCTTAAAGCTATTTCTACATCAGATACCGCTACATCATTTTGAAAATCTAAAAATCTTTTATAATTTTTGCCTTTTGGTAAAGGAACACACCAAAACTTGTCATGTTGAGAAGATTTCTTTTCAACAACATTTGGAATAGCTATATTATTATCATGTTTAGTAATTTTTTTTGATAATTCACTACCTGCAGCAAATGAAGTTTTTAAAGTTTCATCTAGTGAAAATACTCCATTAGCTGATCCTAAAGTAGTTTCATTTTGTTTAGACACTCCTGGAACAAACGCATCAATTTCTTCTTTAAACTTTGTTTTATTTCCAGATTGAGAGGCTAAGTGAATTGTTGGTGTCCAAAAACCAGATACACATATACAATCACAATTTATACTTTCAATTTTACCAAGTTGTTTTTTGTCATCTGAAATGCTGGCTATGTCAGCTCTTTTTACTTTTTTGTAACCTTGCGCCGCAACTACAACATATGAATTTTTAATATTAATTGCTAAATTTTTTGCTTCGTCAATTATTTCTGATTTGGGATTTTTTCTTGAATCTAGAACAATTGGATCAACACCATGCTTTTTAAACTCAATAGCTGTCTCATATCCACTATCATTATTTGTAAATACCAGAGGCTTTTTTCCAACTAATACTCCATAAACTTTTAAATACTCTTTTGCAGCAGATGATAGCATTACTCCAGGTGTATCATTATTACCAAAAACTATTGGTCTCTCAATTGAACCTGAAGATATTAAAACCTCTTTTGCTCTTATGTACCAAAGTCTTTTGTTAGGATGATATTTTTTTGTTTTTGGAAGATGATCACTTACTTTTTCTGACATTACTAGCATGTTATGATCATAGTATCCAAAAATTTGAGATCTATTTTTCACAACTACATTTGGCATAGTTTTGAGTTCAGCAATTATTCCTTCAGCCCAATCTTTTCCAGATTGATTCCCAATATTGACATCACTTGTTAGTAAAGATCCACCAAATCTTGGTTTATCTTCAGCAAGAATGACCCTCGCTCCATTTTTTGCAGCAGCATATGCACTAGATAATCCTGAAGGTCCAGATCCTGCAATAAGTAAATCGCAGTATTCATATTTATGCTCATACCTCTCATTATCATGTTTTATTGAAGCAACACCTAAACCCGCAGCTTTTCTGATAAATGGTTCATAAATTCTGTACCAAAAACTTTTTGGCCACATAAATGTTTTATAGTAAAAACCTGCAGGTAAAAAAATTTTTAAAAAATTATTTATTGCACCAATATCAAAATTTACACTTGGCCAACAATTAACACTTTTTGCTTCCAACCCCTCAAAAAGTTCCTGTTCCGTAGCTTTAATATTAGGCTCAGTTTCACCATTTCTATAAAGCTGAACTATTGCATATGGTTCATCAACTCCTGCCCCAAAGAAACCTCTAGGTCTATGGTACTTAAAACTTCTCCCAACTAAATGAACACCATTTGCCAATAAAGCTGATGCCAATGTATCACCTTCATAACCAAAGTAACTTTTACCATTAAATTTAAAAGATAATTTTTTCTCCCTATTTACTAATCCTCCATCCCCAATTCTAAAAGCTTGACTCATTAAGCAACTTTCTCGTCCGCTTTAAAGGTTCTGAAAATTTCATGCGTTGAGGTATCTCTTTCAACTTTTATCCATTGTCTACACCCAGAAATATGTTGCCACAGCTCTAAATGCTTCCCTCTTAAACTTTTTCTATTGTAAACGAAATCATCCCATTCTTGATCAGAAACCTCTTTATTTAACTCTGGTCTTTTCACACTTGCATCTCCACCATATGAAAATTCATTTTGGGATCTCATTCCACAATGTGGGCAATTTATATAAAGCATTTATGATATCCAAGTTTTAGTACCAAGTCCTTTTTCATCAATTAGATTACCTGTACTAAATCTATTCAAACTATAACCAGCATTTAACTCATGAACCCTGTCTTGTGCAATAGTATGAGCGAATGTCCAGCCCGAAGCAGGTGTAGCTTTAAATCCTCCATAACACCATCCACAATTTAAATACAAACCTTCGATATGTGTTTTATCAATAATTGGAGAACCATCCATTGACATATCCATAATACCACCCCATGTTCTAAGCATTTTTAATTTGCTTAAAAACGGCATCATTGCTATTCCCTCAGTCAACACATGTTGCAATGTTGGTAAATTTCCCCTTTGAGCATAACTATTATATCCATCAAGATCACCACCCATTACCATCTCACCTTTATCTGATTGACTAACATAAAAGTGTCCCGCACCAAATGTAACTACATTATCTAAAACGGGTTTAACTGGTTCAGAAACACATGCTTGAAGTAAATGAGTTTCAATTGGTAAAGTCATGTTTAATTTTTCTGCTAAAATATTTGTGCTTCCAGCAACACAAATACCAACTTTTTTAGCTTTAATATTTCCTCTAGAAGTTCTTATGCCTTTTATTTTACCAGCCACAACATCGAATCCTGTTACCTCACAGTTTTGAATAATATCGACACCCATAGAGTCTGCTTGTCGCGCATAACCCCATGCAACTGCATCATGTCTTGCTGTGCCAGCACTTGGCTGCATCAATCCTCCAAAAATAGGAAATCTCACATTTTCAGAAAAATCAGCCATTGGAATTATTTCTTTAACTTGTTCTCTATTAAGTAAAACTGCATCAATGCCATTTAATCTCATTGAATTTCCTCTTCTAGCATAAGCATTCATTTGAGCATCGGAATGTGCAAGATTAATTATTCCTCTTGGTGAGAACATTACGTTGTAGTTTAAATCTTGACTCATCTTTCTCCATAAATCCATTCCAAACTCACTGAAAAGACCATTTTCATCATGCATATAATTTGATCTAATTATCGTAGTGTTACGTCCAACGTTTCCACCACCTATCCAGCCTTTCTCTATAATTGCAACATTAGTAATGTTATGTTCTTTGGCGAGATAATATGCTGTAGCTAGTCCATGGCCTCCACCGCCTATAATTACAACGTCATATTCCTCTTTTGGTGTTGGGTCTTTCCATGCCAGATCCCAATTTTCATGGTTAGAAAAAGCGTTTTTGACTAAGTTAAATATAGAATATTTTTGCATTGTTTAATTTTATAACAATCAATTTAAATAGTGCTTATTTTTTTTATATATATTTTTTAGAAGTTTCCAAAAATAACAAAAAAGGATAAGAAGTCACAGATAAAAACTTTTAATTTATTTGATTATTTATGGCTGAAGTAAAATCTGACATCCAAATAGCTCGAGAAGCTAAGATGCAACCCATAAAAGATATTCTATCAAAAGTTGGTGTACCAGATGAAAATTTTGCTTTTAGTCCAATGGGTAGACATATAGCTAAAATAAATCTGGAATATTTAAATACTCTTAAAAAAGAAAACGGCAAACTAATTTTAGTTACCGCAATTACCCCTACTCCTGCTGGTGAGGGTAAAACCACAACCTCAGTTGGTTTAAATGACGGGTTAAATAAAATTGGAAAAAAATCTATTGTCTGTTTAAGAGAGCCAAGTCTTGGTCCATCCTTTGGAATGAAAGGAGGGGCTGCTGGAGGTGGCTATGCGCAAGTAGTACCAATGGAACAAATCAATCTTCATTTTACAGGTGACTTTCATGCTATTACATCTGCTCATAATTTATTATCTGCATTAATTGATAATCATATTTATTGGGGTAACAAACTTAACATTGACGTTAGAAGAGTTGTTTGGAGAAGAGTAATGGATATGAATGATAGATCCTTAAGATCAATAATTGTAGATCTAGGAGGAGTAGCAAATGGTTATCCAAGACAAGATAGTTTTGATATCACTGTTGCATCCGAATTAATGGCTATTTTTTGTTTAGCTTCAGACTTAAAAGATTTAGAAAATAGAATTGGAAATATTACGATTGGATACACTAGAGACAAGCGATCTATATATGCAAGAGATTTAAATGCGCAAGGTCCAATGACTGTTCTGCTTAAAGAAGCAATCAGACCAAATGTAACTCAAACTTTAGAAAATAATCCAGCAATAATCCACGGTGGACCTTTTGCAAATATAGCTCATGGTTGTAATTCTGTAATTGGAACAAGAGCAGGTCTAAAATTATCTGACTATGTTGTAACGGAGGCAGGATTTGGAGCAGATTTAGGAGCTGAAAAATTTTTAGATATTAAATGTAGAAAATCTGGACTTAAACCAGACTGTGTAGTCATTGTAGCAACTATTAGAGCACTTAAAATGCATGGAGGAGTTAATAAAGAAGATTTAAAAAAAGAAAATGTATCAGCACTAAAAGAGGGAATGGTGAATTTACGCAGACATATAAATAATATTAGAAAGTTTGGATTACCTGTTACGGTTGCAGTTAATCATTTTATTACTGATACAGAAGATGAAATGAAAACCTTGTTAGATTTTTGTGAAACACAAGGAGTGAAAGCTTCTAAATGCACACATTGGTCAAATGGAAGTGAAGGAACTATTGAACTGGCTAAAAACGTTGTAGAAATTTGTGAAGATAAAAAAGATACTTTCAAATTTTTATATGAAGATGATCTACCGTTATTCAAAAAAATAGAAAAAATTGCTCAAGAAATGTATAGTGCCTCTGAGGTAGTGGCAGACACAAAAGTAAGACAACAACTTAAAGAATTTGAAGAAAAGGGTTATGGAAAGTTACCTGTTTGTATTGCAAAAACACAATATAGTTTTTCAACAGATCCAAATTTAAAAGGCGCTCCGACTGGTCATGTTTTACCTGTTCGAGAAGTAAGACTTTCTTCAGGAGCTGAGTTTATAGTTGTTGTTTGCGGTGAAATCATGACTATGCCAGGCCTTCCTAGAGTTCCTGCGGCAGACACTATAAAATTAAACGATAAAGGTGAGATTGAAGGATTATTCTAAATTAAGATAATTAAGCCAATTTTCTAATTCCCTCATTCTTGAAATTTTATCTAATTTTTTATTTTCTCTTTCAATATGTTCGATGTGAGTATCGATCTCATTTTGATCTTTAAAAGCTCCTCTTTCTAACAATCGTTTTTTTCTAAAAATAATCAAATTGATCATTTTATTGTAAGTAATTTCAGGATGATACTGTAATCCCCAAATATCACAATCTCCAACGCTAAA
>CACBWE010000016.1 GCA_902542855.1 uncultured Pelagibacteraceae bacterium
TGAAAGAAGCGGCTTTAAAAGAAATTAAGGATGCATCAATAAAGATTGCCGTGGACTCAGTTAAAAAAATAATAACTACATCTGTAGACAAGTCAAAATTAGATGCTGTGTTTCAAAAAAATTTAGATGAAACTAAAGCAGAGTTAAAAAAAATTAACTCATAATACACTTACAATTTTTCAAAAAAGCTATAAATTATTAAAATGAACTCAATTGTCATTGGATCGGGATTTGGTGGGATTGCAGCAGCGCTAAGACTAAAGGCAAAAGGACATACCGTAAAATTAATAGAAAAACATCCAGACCTAGGTGGAAGAGCAAGAGTTTTTAAGAAAAACGGATTTATATATGATGCTGGACCAACAGTAATTACTGCACCCTACTTAATTAATGAATTGTTCGAGTTATTCAATAAAGATCCAAAAAATTATATAGAACTAACTCCACTTAAAATTTGGTACCAGTTTATTTTTGAGGACAATACTAAATTTAACTATTCAGGCGATGAAATAGAGATGAAAGACCAAATCGAGAGGCTTAGCAAAGAAGATGTAAATGGATATGAAAAATTAGTTAATTTTACAAAAAAGATATTTGATAAAGGTTTTTTAGAACTTGCAGATGTGCCATTTGATAAACCTTTTGTAATGATGCAACAATTACCTGCTCTATTAAAACTTAAAAGTTATAAATCAGTTTACTCACTTGTTTCATCTTACATAAAAAATGAAAAATTAAGAAGAATGCTTAGCATGCATCCTTTGCTAGTTGGAGGAAATCCTTTTACTACCACTTCTATTTATGGATTAATTCTTTATTTAGAAAAAAAATGGGGAATACATTATTCAGTTGGAGGAACAGGAAATATAATTAAAGGTTTTGAAAAGTTAATGAATGAGGTTGGTATTGAAATAATAAAAAACAGTGAAGTAACCGAAATTATAACAAAAAATAATAAAATAAGTGGTGTAAAATTAAATAATGGAAATGAAGTTGGTGCAGATAATGTTATTTGTAATGCAGATCCACCTGCATTTTATGAAAAAATGTTAAGCAAAAGCAACGAGAGTTCCATATTGTTTAATTGGAAAAAAAATCGAATGGAATATTCTATGGGTTTATTTGTTTACTATTTTGGAACAAAAAAAATTTATGATAATGTTGAACATCACACAATAAAGTTTGGAAACAAGTATAAAGAACATCTTGATGACATATTTGATAAGAAAAAATTAAATAACGATATTAGCTATTATCTTCACAGACCTACAGCGACTGATAAAACTATGGCCCCAGAAGGAAATGATTGTTTTTATGTTTTAGTGCCTGTTCCTAACAATCAGTCAAAAATAAATTGGGAAACTGAAGGTGAGATAATGAAAAATCTTGTAATTGAAAAAATGGAAAAAGACTTAATGCCGGATCTTAAGAATAATATAGTTGAGGATTTTTATCTAACACCTGATTACTTTGAAAAGGAATTAAATACAAAATTTGGATCTGGGTTTTCGATTCAACCTAAATTTACACAATCCGCATACTTTAGATTTCATAATAAATCAGAAATATATGATGGTTTATACTTTGTTGGTGCGGGCACACATCCAGGGGCCGGTGTTCCAGGTGTTCTCTCTTCAGCGAAGGTTTTAGATAAATTATTTTAATGTTAACAAAGAATTATTTAGCTATTTATGCAAAATCTTTTAATTGGGCAGGTTTTTTTTTACCAAAAAAAACCTATGAAAAATGCTCTGCACTTTATGATTTTTGTAGAGAAGCAGATAATATTGCTGACGATGCAAATAAGATTGAAATAAAAAGAGATAATTTTATCAAATTTAGGAATAATTTTGTTAATAAAAATCATGATGATCCAGTTATTAAAAACATGTGGGATCTTATTAATGAATTTAGTATTTCAACTAAAATTGTAGACGATTTATTTGAGGGTATTAATTCTGATATAAAAGAAAATGTTAAACTTAATTCAAAAAAAGAATTATTAATTTATTCCTATAGGGTGGCTGGAACAGTTGGATTGATGATGGCTAAAATATTGAATGTTCACAAAGAACAATCTCTAAAATCAGCAATTGATCTTGGGATTGCTATGCAATTAACAAATATTTCCAGGGATGTTATTGAAGATAAAAAAAATAATAGATTTTATATAAATGAAAGTTTTGAGGACATAAAGACTACAATCGAGCTTTCAGAAAAGTTTTATGAAAACTCATTTTACTCAATAAAAGAAATACCATTAAGTTTCAGATTTTCTATTTTGGTTGCAAGAAGAGTTTATAGAAAAATAGGATATAAAATTTTAAATAAACAGAACATAGAAAATTATAAAAAGTCAGGAAAAATTTATGTTTCAAATATTGAAAAAATTATTGAAACTTTTTTATCTATTTTTGACTTAATTAAGTTATCACTTATAAACAAAAACGATGATAATATTAATCATGATCATAATTTAATTAATGAAGAAATAAATTTAAATGAAAGAATTTGATTACATAATTATAGGTGGAGGTTGCGCAGGTCTTTCATTGGCATATGAGCTAGAAGTTTATGATAAATTAAAAGATAAAACTTTAGCAATTATTGAGCCAAGAGAAGATTATAAAAGAGATAAAACTTGGTCATTTTGGAAGGTTTTTTCACATAACTTCGATGACTGTGTCAAAAAGAGTTGGAATAATTTTACAATAAATACACCCAATGATACAAAATATGTAGATTGCGAGCCTACACCATATCAAACGATAGATAGTGGCATGTTCTACGAAAAAATACTTTCAAAACTTAAATTAAATAAAAATATTCAGTTTTTTAAAAGTATTGATCAATTAGATAAATCAAATTCAATTGTATTTAATAGTGTACCTAGTTTTGAGAATAAACAGAATGAGTTATGGCAACACTTTTGCGGAGTTGAAATAGAAACAGATAAAGACTTCTTTGATGAAGAAATTTTCAATTTGATGGACTTTGCTTGTGATCAAAGAAATAAAGTTCATTTTTTTTATACGCTACCATTTACAAAAAGAAACGCCTTAGTTGAAACTACTTGGATATCTGAACTAAATAATGAAAAACTAAAAGATTATGATGAACAAATTGATAATTATTTAAGCAACCACCTAAATATCAAAAACTGTAAAATCAATTTCAAAGAAACTGGAGCAATCCCACTTTTTAGACAAAAAAATGTAAATAAATTAAATGAAATTTATATAGGCTCAGCTGGAGGAATGACTAGATTAAGTACAGGCTATACTTTCCTAAATATTCAGGAACAAAGCAGATATATAAGAGAAAACATAGAAAATATAAAAAATGTAAATCTATTTAAAATTAATTCGAAATATGATTTTTTAGATAAAATTTTGTTGAGGGTTCTTAAAAACAATTCCAATGAAATGGGAAATATATTTTTCAAAGTTTTTAATTCAAAACCTAAAACAGCTATCAATTTTTTATCAAATAAAAGCAGTTTTTTTGAAGATTTAGAAGTAATTCTAAAAATGCCAAAGTGGAAATTTTTAAAAGAATTAATTTAAGATGATCAATAAAATAAAAAAAATAAATCTAAATCATTCATTTATTTTTTTCTTTGTTGTAAACCTTTTTTGTATTTTGCTATTTAAGTTTAATAATTTAAATATTTCTTCAATTTTGTGTTTACTTTTAATTTTAATTATAGGTGTTTCCCATGGGTCTTTAGATCATATAAAAGGAAAAAAACTGCTAAGATTATTTCATATAAAATCAACCTATATATTCTATATCACGTATATTTTAATTGCAGTAATAGTAATACTAACTTGGATAATATTGCCATCAATAACTATAATTGTTTTTTTAATGATTGCCTCTTATCACTTTGGAAAAGAGGATACACAATTTTTGATTAATGATAGATCTTATTTCACTCAAATACTTTATTTTTTTAAGGGATTTTTAATTATACTTGCTCCTTTGTATTTTCATTTTCAGGAAACAATAGCGATTTTTAAATTATTATTAATTGATAATGAGGCATTTTATTCAAGTTTAAATTTTATTGAGACAAATAATGTAATTCAAATAGGAATATTCTGTAGCACCCTGTCTAGTATTTTTCTTTTCCTAAAGAATTTTGAAATCAAAAAATTTGTAGTTTTTTTAGATTATTTTTCTATTTTAATTTTAAATTACTATTTATCTCCATTAATAGCTTTTACTTTTTATTTCTGTTTTTTACACTCGATTAGACATTCAATTTCACTAGCTATTAATCTTGATCCAAATAGTTTAGTTAATGGATTTAGATTGTTTGTTAAAAAAGCTTTTCCATTAACAATTTTGACAGCTATTTTTTCTTTTATTGCTCTATATCTGCTAGAAAATTCATACAATTTGGATAGTGCAATTTTAAAAATAATATTTATAGGTTTGGCGTCTTTAACCTTTCCACATATATTGCTGGAATATTTTCTAGAAAAAAATGAAAAATAAAGAATTAAAAATATTATTATCTGCGCCCCGTGGATTTTGTGCCGGGGTAGAAAGAGCAATTGAAATAGTAGAAAAATCGATACAAAAGTTTGGTGCTCCTGTTTATGTGCGTCATGAAATTGTACACAACAAACACGTAGTAGATGATTTAAAAAATAAAGGGGCAATATTTGTCGAAGAGCTGGAGGAGATAAAAGATAAATCAAGACCAGTAATTTTTTCAGCACATGGTGTTCCAAAAAAAATACCTGAAGATGCAAAAAATTATAAAATGACTTATGTGGATGCCACATGTCCACTTGTTTCTAAGGTTCATAGAGAAGCAGAAAATCTTAATAAAGCTGGTTACCATATAATTTTAATTGGTCATGAAAATCATCCAGAAGTAATTGGAACTATGGGTCAATTAAATGAAGGTTCTATAGATCTAATCCAAAATGAGGAAGATGCTAAAAACTATCAAAATAAACTAGATAAAAAATTGGCATATATTACTCAGACTACTTTGTCAGTTGATGATACAAAAGAAATAATCAAAATTTTAAAAACCAATTTTCCTAATTTAAAAGAACCGATGAAAGAAGATATTTGTTATGCAACTACTAACCGTCAAATGGCAGTAAAAAATATTGCAAAAAATTGCGATATGTTTTTTGTTATTGGAAGTAGAAACTCTTCAAATTCTGTTAGACTAGTTGAAGTGGCAAAAAAATCAGGGTGTGAAAATTCACAACTTATTCATTCAGAAAGCTCAATACCATTTGATCAAATAGAAAATTGCAATACTATAGGTATATCTTCAGGAGCATCTGCTCCAGAAATATTGGTTGAAAATTTTATTAATGATTTAAAAAATAAATTTTCTATAAGTATTGATGAAGTTGAAATAATTAAAGAAGATGTAGTATTTAAAGCTCCCAAAAAATTAAATTAAAATGGCTGTCTATACAAAAATAAATCAAAAAGAAATTAATATTATAAATAAAAATTTTAATATTGATAAAGTAATAAGTTTTAAAGGTATCAAACAAGGAATAGAGAACACAAACTATCTTCTTAAATCAAAAAAGAAAAAATACATTTTAACTATATTTGAAAAAAGAGTTTTACAAAAAGAAATACCTTTTTTTATGAAATTGATGGATAATTTAAATAATTCAAAAATAAATTGTCCTAAGCCTCTTAAAACTAGAAATAATAAATATCTTGTAAAATTAAAAAATAAAACTGCATGTATTGTTTCATTCTTAGAAGGTAAAGATAAAAAAATATTAAATATAAATGATTGTTATACAGTTGGTAAAACAATTGCTCGAATGCATATGGTCACAAATAAAATGAAGCTTAATCGAAAAAATTCGATGGGTATTAAGAATTTAAAACCTTTGTTGGAAAGTATTAAATTTAAGTCAAAAAAGTTTTCAAATTTAAAAGTATTCTTAAACAATAACCTAAAAGATATTAGTAGATATTGGCCTAAACAATTACCCAAAGGTGTTATCCATGGTGACTTATTTATAGATAATATCTTTTTCAAAAAAAATAAACTTTCTGGAATAATTGATTTCTACTTTGCCGCCAATGATTATTTTATGTATGAAATTGCTATATGCATCAATGCCCTTTGTTTTGATCATAAAAAGAGAAAATTCCATTTAAATAAGAAAAAAATTAAAAATTTAATCAAAGGGTATGAAAGTGTTAAAAAAATTTCAATGAAAGAAAAAAAATCTATAAATATTTTGTGTAGAGGTGCAGCATTAAGATATTTATTAACAAGATTGTATGACTACTCAAATACACCAAAAACAGCATTGATTAAAATTAAAGACCCTAATGAATATTATCAAAAATTACTTTCTCACAATAATTTAAGTTCATTTAAAGATTATTTAAATTAATGATTACAATTTATACAGACGGTTCTTGTTTAACAAATCCAGGTAATGGTGGATGGGCTGCAATTATAAATGATGGAAAAGAAATAAAAAAAATTAGTGGTAACGAAAAAAATACAACAAATAATAGAATGGAGTTGTTAGCCCCAATTAATGCATTGAAAGATATGAAGCCTGGTATTGAAATAAAAATATATACTGACTCTCAATATGTAAAAAACGGAATAACTGAATGGATTAATACTTGGTTAGTAAATAATTGGAAAACCTCAAAAAAAGAAGATGTTAAAAATAAAGATTTATGGATTGATCTATATAATTTAAATAAATCACTTAATATTCAATGGAATTGGGTTAAAGCTCATGATGGAAACCCTTTTAATGAAGAGGTGGACTTACTAGCTAAAAAGGCAGCAAATTTAGATTAATTTTAAAAAATTTTGAGCTGCTGAAATTTCACAAGTGGCAGTATCTTCTTCTGCTTGTATTTTCTTTACAACATTGTCGTCAATTAACATTGTATATCTTGCTGACCTCATTCCCTGACCCCGATCGTGTCTATCTATTTCTGCTCCAATTGATTTAGTAAATATACAATATGGGTCTGCGGCCATAAATATTTTATCTTCAACTTTTTGACTATCACCCCATGCTTTCATCACATTTGGATCATTAACTGAAACACAAATAATTTTTGTAACCCCTTTATTCTTTGCTTCCTCGTAATTATTAACATACCCTGGAAGATGTTTTGCGGAACAAACTTTTGTAAATGCTCCAGGAACACCAATCACAATTGTTTTATGATTTTTAAAAACTTCTGATGTAGTTATTTTTTTTGCTGCTCCACTTGAGTCTAAATAATAAAATTCTGAATTTGGAAGTTGTTCCCCTTCTTTAATTTTCATTTTGTTTTACCTTTAATGTGGTTTTTAATTTTTTCTAAATTATTTTCAACTATATCATATTCTTCTTTTTCATTCAAAATAAACTCAAGTTCTTTTGGTAAATCAGATTTTAAATTAATAGCTTTGGTAACAGCATCAGGAAATTTACATGGATGTGCAGTTGCTAGTACAATATTATTTCCTTTTAAGTTATGTTTGTCGAAAGCACCATATCCAATTGCTGTGTGTGGATCTAAAACTACAGAAAATTTTTCATACACCTTTTTAATAACCTCCAAAGTCTCATTTTCACTCAGACTAGCTGATAAAAAATTTTCTCTAATTTTATTTAATTTATCATCACCAATTAAATATTTTCCATTCTCTCTAATATTTTTCATATCTAATGTAGTCTGTTTATCATTCTCATTATTAAGATCGAATATAAGTCTCTCGAAGTTACTAGCTATTTGAATATCCATACTAGGAGAAATGGTTTCTGAAACCTTTTCTGCTTCATAACTACCTTTTGATATTGCTCTATGTAAAATGTCGTTTTGATTAGTTGCAACAATCAATTTGTTTATAGGCAAGCCCATTTTTTTGGCTAAATATCCAGCATAAACATCTCCGAAATTTCCTGTTGGTACTGAAAAATTTGTTGGTTCACCTGTATTTTCAACCAATGAATAACTATAAAAATAATAAACACTTTGAGCGATAATCCTTGCCCAATTAATAGAGTTCACCCCTGACATTTTGATATCATTTGAAAACTGCTTATCTGCAAACATAGATTTAACTAGGTTTTGGCAATCATCAAAATTTCCCTTTATAGCTATGTTAAATACATTTTCATATTTACCTGTTGTCATCAATTTTCTTTGCACTGGTGAAACACGATTATCTGGGTGAAGCACAAAAATATTAACATTTTTTTTACCTTTAATTGCATCAATTGCTGCAGCACCAGTATCTCCAGATGTGGCAACAACAATATTAATTTTTTGATTTTCATTGTTTAGGTAATATTCGTAAAAGTTACCTAAAAGTTGCATGGCAACATCTTTAAAAGCTAAAGTCGGACCATGAAATAATTCTAATATTGTTTTGTCTCTAAGCTTTATGAAATCTACAACATTATCCTTTCTAAATGTGGAGTAAGATTTATCAATAATTTTTCCCAATTCAGCTTCAGACATAAAATTACCAATAAATGGATAAATAATTTTTTTTGCTAACTCTGAATAACTAAGTTTTTTTAAATCTCTAATTTCATTTTCCCCATATTTCACTAATGCTTCTGGAATAAATAAACCTCCATCATCGGCAAGACCTTTAATGAAAACGTCTTTAAATTCAAAGGTTTTTGATGTGTCTCTTGTACTTACGTATCTCATTTAATAATTTTTTTTCCTAAAATATAAATATATTAAAAGAATTGAAATCGCCATAGAAAACCAAGTAATTGCATACTTCTTATGATTATTTGAAATTTTAGCAGTAATCAATCTTGGTTTTGGAATTTTATAATCACCGTTTAAATAAATGACATACTCTGAAAAATTTCTACCAGTAAATTTTAAAATATCTTCTCTATCCAAAGTAAACCAATAATTTTTTTCAATATCATTTTCAGGCTTGAATGTACTTGGTTTGGTTTGCAACATAAGAGTGCCGACTATTTGATTTTGATCAACTAAATTTATTTCGGGTAGGTCTTTTTTTTCAAAAGGTATCCATCCCCTATTCACTAAATAATTTTCATCACCAATTTTTATTGGATTAATTACCTCAAATCCAGGCTTCCCTGTATCATTTAAATTGTACAAGTAAATTTGTTTGTCAAAATCAATATCTCCACTTGTCTTTATTCTAAGATAGTTTTTTTTTTCAATGTTGGATAATTCTACTGGGTCTTTTTTTAAAGAATTTTCTATTTGCTCAATTAATTCTAATTTCCAATTTAATCTATAAATTTGCCATAACCCTAGGGAGAGAAGAGTTAAAATAATAAAATAAACAAATACTGAAAATAGAAATTTATTCTTCAAGGATAAATATTAACTTCCCCAAATATATATTGCAGCAAATAAAAAGAGCCACACTACGTCAACAAAATGCCAGTACCAAGCAGCTGCTTCAAATCCGAAATGATGATCTTTTGTGAAATGACCAAGCCTTCCTCTCCACAAACATACCGCCAAAAAAATTGTTCCAATAATCACATGAAAACCGTGAAAACCTGTTGCCATATAAAATACTGCTCCATAAATATGACCCGAATAAGTAAAAGTAGCATGATGGTATTCATATGCTTGTAATAACGTAAAAAAGAAACCTAGTATTACTGTTAAAGTTAACCCTTGTATAAATCCTTTTCTATCATCCTCCAATAAAGAGTGATGGGCCCAAGTGACAGTTGTTCCTGATAATAATAAAACTAAAGTATTTATCAAAGGAATGTCCCAAGGATCAAATGTTTCAATATCTTTTGGCGGCCATACATTTCCAACAAATTCATTTGGAAACAAGCTTATGTCAAAGTAAGCCCAGAACCATGCAACAAAGAACATTACCTCTGAAGCAATAAATAAAGTCATTCCATATCTATGATGAATTTGAACAACAGGAGTGTGATGGCCTTGATGTTCAGCTTCGATTACTACATCTCTAAACCACATATATGCACCGTAAATTAACAAAGCTAAACCAAGATACATTCCCCATGAAATACCGTTATGCATATAAAAAATTGCACCTATAGCTAATACTAAGCATGCAAAAGATGTATAGATTGGCCAGGGACTTGGATCAACTAAGTGGTAATCGTGTTTTTTTTCTGCTGACATTTTTCGTGATTATGATTGTTTATAGTAATCTGTCGAGAAAAAAGTGTACGACATAGTTACATCTTGTAAATTTTTTGTAGTTGGGTCGTTCACAAGGTCAGGGTCTAAATAGAAAGTCATCACATAAGTTGCCTTCTCTCCTGCCTTCAACTCTTGTTTTTCAAAACAAAAACATCCTAATTTACTATAATATTTGCCAAAACTTGCTGGCGAAACATTAAAACTAGCTACACCATGAGTCGTTTCGTTTCCTAAATTCTCAACTTCAAATTCAATTCTGTTGACCTGGCCAACTTTCACGTCAATAACGTTCGATTTTGCTTTAAAATTCCAATCAAGATTGTTCACATTTGTATCAAACCTCACACTTACAACCTTGTCTAAAACAATTTTTGGAGCTTGTTTTGAAACCTGGGTTGTTCCTCCAAAACCAGTAACTCTACAGAACAAATCATACAAAGGCACTGCTGCAAAAGACAATCCTAACATAAGAATAAAAATCCCAGCTAAAAGTAAAGGAGTTAATGTTTTGCCTTTAATCATATCTGTCTATCAAATACTCCAACGTTGTATAAAGTAAAAATAAATAAAAATACCATAAATGCTAAAATTGCTATAGCAGTTATAATATTTTTTTTCTTTGTTTTTTTGTCAGGTGTTATCATAAAATTTTATCAATTAAAAAAAGAACAAAAATTAAAAATAAATACAAAATTGAATATCCAAAAATAGATTTTGCTTTTTTTGCATCAAATTTGTTTTTTTTAAGTTTATAAAGGTCGAAACATAAATAATTATAATAAATTGTCAAAATTAAAGATGGGATTAAAAAAGCTATACCTACAAAGCCAATTGCATAAGGCAAGATAATTACAGGTATCATCGTTAAAGAATAAACAAATATGTTTAATTTTGTACTCTCAACTCCATTAGTTAAAGGAAGCATTGGAATTTTAGCTTTTTTATAATCATCAGATTTATACAAACTTAAGGCCCAAAAGTGTGAAGGAGTCCAAAAAAATATAATTAAGAAGAAAGTAATTGGTTCAAAAGTTAAAGAATTAGTAGCTATAGTCCAGCCAATAACCGGAGGAAGTGCTCCTGCAGCTCCTCCAATGACTATATTCTGTGGAGTTTTTCTTTTTAACCAAATTGTATAAACAAATACATAAAACAAAATAGTAAACATTAACAAAGCAGCTGATATTCTATTTGAGTAAAAATCGAGAGCAATTACAGAAAAAATCGAAAGTGAAATTCCAAATACTAGTGCTTGATTTCTATTTACCTTGCCTGTCGGAATTGGTCTCAAACAAGTTCTTGTCATAAGGGCATCTAAATCAGACTCGTACCACATATTTAAAGCCCCAGCTGCTCCTGCTCCAATTGAAACCAAAATAATTCCAATTATTGCGTCCTTTGTTGGGATTATATTGGGGGCCATTAATAAACCAACTGCACAAGTAAATATAACCAAAGACATTACTCTTGGTTTCATTAATTTAAATAATTCAGATAAATTAAAGGCGTCTTCTTGAGATAAATTTCTATTTTTTAATTTAGACTTAATCATTAATTTAAAGTTAAAAAATCTTGTTTACTATACTTAGCTAGTAGATTTTTCTATACCCTCTTCATCTTCAAACTTTGGTAATTCCTCAAAAGTATGAAAATTAGGTGGAGATGGTACAGTCCATTCTAAAGTTGTAGCGCCTTCTCCCCATGGGTTTTGTGCTGCAGCCTTTTTCTTATAAAACGCATAAGCAAGGTTTATAAAAAATACTACCAATCCAATTACAGAAATATAAGAACCAATTGAAGAAATGTAATTCCATCCTGCAAAAGCATCCGGATAGTCAGCATATCTTCTTGGCATTCCCGCAAGGCCTAAAAAGTGTTGTGGGAAGAAAACCAAATTTACTCCAATAAACGTTAACCAGAAGTGTAATTGACCCATCCACTCTGAGTACTCATAACCAGTCATTTTTCCGAACCAATAGTAAAATCCTGCAAAGATTGCAAATACAGCTCCTAAAGATAGTACGTAATGAAAGTGAGCAACAACGTAATAAGTATCATGCATTGCAGTATCCACTCCAGCGTTCGCAAGGACTACTCCTGTAACTCCACCAACAGTAAATAAAAATATAAATCCTAAAGCCCAAACCATTGGAGTTTTAAATGAAATCGAACCACCCCACATAGTGGCTATCCATGAAAATATTTTTATACCGGTTGGAACTGCAATTATCATCGTCGCAGCTAAAAAGTATGCTTTAGTATCTGTGCTTAAACCAACTGTATACATGTGGTGAGCCCAAACAACGAAACCAACTATTCCAATTGCGACCATTGCATAAGCCATTCCTAAGTAACCAAAAACTGGTTTTCTGGAAAATGTTGAAACAATATGACTGATCATTCCAAAACCTGGTAAAATTAAAATATAAACTTCCGGGTGACCAAAAAACCAAAATAAATGTTGGAAAAGAACTGGATCTCCTCCAGTTTGTGCATCAAAGAAAGCTGTTCCAAAGTTCCTATCTGTAAGTAGCATCGTAATTGCTCCTGCTAAAACTGGTAATGATAATAATAATAGGAAAGCAGTTACTAATATTGACCAAGCAAATAATGGCATTTTGTGCAATGTCATGCCAGGTGTTCTCATGTTTAAAATTGTAGTAATAAAGTTTACTGCACCTAAAATTGAAGAAGCTCCAGCTAAGTGTAGACTTAAAATAGCAAAATCCATTGCTGGACCTGGTTGACCTGCTGTAGATGATAATGGAGGATATATTGTCCATCCTCCTCCTACTCCTGTTTGACCTGGAGGGCCATCCATGAAAATTGACATTATTAATAATATGAAAGATGTAGGCAGTAACCAGAATGAAATATTATTCATTCTAGGAAAAGCCATATCAGGTGCACCAATCATTATTGGAACAAACCAATTACCAAAACCACCTATCATTGCTGGCATAACCATGAAGAAAATCATTATTAAACCATGACCAGTAACTAAGACGTTATATAAATGATAATTTCCACCTAAAATTCCATCACCTGGATGCATCAGTTCCATTCTCATTAAAACTGAGAATGCAGTACCAATCACACCTGCAATAATTGCAAATATTAGATACATGGTTCCAATATCTTTGTGGTTGGTTGAATAAGCCCAACGTTTCCAACCAGTTGGTGTATGATGATCTTCGTGTGATGCTGTTTGTGTATACATATTATCTACTCGCTAGTTTTTTAAATTGATCTTCTTCATTAATTTCTTTTGCAAATTTGACTTTAGCGTCTAACAACCACTCTTGATATTCTTCCTCAGTAACAACTCTAACTTCAATTGGCATAAAAGCGTGTTTAATTCCACACAGTTCAGAACATTGACCATAATAAGTTCCAACTTTTTCTGCTTTAAACCAAGTTTCATTTATTCTCCCTGGCACAGC
>CACBWE010000017.1 GCA_902542855.1 uncultured Pelagibacteraceae bacterium
AATAACTTTAGCGCCAAGTTTTTTAGATAAATCTGAAGTTGAGTCTGCAGATCCATCATCTACAACCACAACATCGTATTTATTATCAATTTGTTTTAATAAATTGCCTATAGTATTTTCCTCATTGTAAGCAGGAACTATAATTAAAAACATTTATTTACTCAGTATTTGAGGTATTTATGGCTTGATCTTTTTCAATTGTTAACTTTGCTTTTTTACCAATCACAAGATCTTTTTGATATGGCGGAAGACAATCTTCACTACATGGTCTTAAATAAGTTAAATTATCTTCTTTTATTATTTCTCCTTCTAAAATTTTATTTTTAGCTCTAATGCCTCTCCTCTGAATAATGACAGTTTCTTTCTCATTATCTTCAATTTTTTTATTTTCTGATCCTAGAGCTTCTTCCAACTCCCTCGCTCTATCTACCATTTCTCTCCAGTCTTTTGGGTTCATTGAAAATTTATGATCAGGGCCAGTTAAGTCATTATTATCAGTAAAATGTTTTTCTATGACTTTTGCTCCAAGAGCGATCGAGCCTAATACTGTACTATGTCCAGGTGTATGGTCTGACAATCCTAATATCAATTCTGGAAATAATTTTGAGTATAATTTTAAAACATTTAACTGGATATATTTAAAATTATCGACAGAAGCCGTATAATTAGTGTTGCACTGCATCAGTATTAACTTTTTATTTATTGGTATTATTTTTTTTATTATATCTTCAACCTCTGAAATTTTGGATGCACCAGTAGCAATTATTACAGTCTTACCCGTATTTGCCATTTTAATTATTGATTCATGATAAGTTATATCTCCTGAGCCTACTTTCCAAGCAGAAACATGATCATTTAGGCTTTCTATAAAATCTATACAATATGGGGCAGTAAAATAATCTATATTATTTTTTTTACATTCTGCTTTTAAATCTTCCGTCCAAGAAAGAGGAACACTAACTTCGTTATATCCATCAAAAGTAGATTTCTTCCATTTTTTTTGATGTGCAATATTCCCCATTTTAGAGAAAACTGAGTCACATATTAAAGTTTCACCAGTAAAATTTTGAAACTTTGCAGCATTAGAACCAGCCTCTGCACACATTTGAATAAGCTCTTTAGCTTTACTCAATGAACCATCATGATTTGAAGCTATATCAGCGATAAAATAGGTAGATGAATTTTTGTTAATAATTGAATTGCCAATTTTTATATCTAAACTCATAATTAATATTATAATTAAAAAAAAATTTTTTTCAGTGCATAAATCAAGCCAATTGAGCTATTAGTACTGGTCAGCTGCACACATTGCTGCGCTTCCACATCCAGCCTATCAACGTGGTGGTCTACCACGGCTCTATAGGAAGAACTAGTTTTGAGGTGAGTTTCCCGCTTAGATGCTTTCAGCAGTTATCTCTTCCATACTTAGCTACCCGGCACTGCAGCTGGCGCTACAACCGGTCCACCAGTGGTATGTTCAACCCGGTCCTCTCGTACTAGGGTCAACTCCTCTCAATTCTTCTACACGCATAGCAGATAGGGACCGAACTGTCTCACGACGTTCTGAACCCAGCTCACGTACCACTTTAATTGGCGAACAGCCAAACCCTTGGGACCTGCTCCAGCCCCAGGATGTGATGAGCCGACATCGAGGTGCCAAACACTGCCGTCGATATGAGCTCTTGGGCAGTATCAGCCTGTTATCCCCGGCGTACCTTTTATCCGTTGAGCGATGGCCCTTCCACTCAGAACCACCGGATCACTATGACCGACTTTCGTCTCTGCTCGACTTGTCAGTCTCACAGTCAGGCAGGCTTATGCCATTGCACTCTACGAACGATTTCTGACCGTTCTGAGCCTACCTTCGCACGCCTCCGTTACTATTTGGGAGGCGACCGCCCCAGTCAAACTACCCACCATACAATGTCTTGATACCGGATAACGGTAATCAGTTAGATACCAAGAAAAACAAAAGAGGTATTTCACTGGTGACTCCACAAAAGCTGACGCCCTTGCTTCAATGTCTCCCTCCTATACTAAATATGTTTTTCCTAATACCAATGTAAAGTTGCAGTAAAGGTGCACGGGGTCTTTCCGTCTAACTACGCGAACTCCGCATCTTCACGGAGAATTCAATTTCACTGAGTTGATGTTGGAGACAGCGGAGAAATCGTTACGCCATTCATGCAGGTCGGAACTTACCCGACAAGGAATTTCGCTACCTTAGGACCGTTATAGTTACGGCCGCCGTTTACTGGGGCTTCAGAAGTTAGCTTGCACCAACCGCATTAACCTTCCAGCACCGGGCAGGCGTCAGACCCTATACATCCACTTACGTGTTAGCAGAGCCCTGTGTTTTTGATAAACAGTCGCTTCTCCCTGGCTTGTGCCACCCTCCTATAGTTGCCTAAAAAAGGGTCTTCCTTATCCCGAAGTTACGGAAGTATTTTGCCGAGTTCCTTCAACATCATTCTCTCAAGCGCCTAAATATACTCTATTAATCCACCTGTGTCGGTTTAGGGTACGGTCTTATGATGGAGCTATTTCTTGGAACCTTTTCGCGGCAATTTCAATCCATTAAGAAATTACAACTTACAAGATCCGTCACTACCATCTGGTTAAGGAATATTAACCTTATTTCCATCGACTACGGCTTTCGCCCTCGCCTTAGGTGCCGACTAACTCTGCGCGGATTAACCTTGCGCAGAAACCCTTGGATTTTCGGCGAAGAAGTTTTTCACTTCTTTTATCGTTACTTATGTCAGCATTCGCACTTCTGATACCTCCAAGATCCCTCACGGGTATCCCTTCACAGGCTTACAGAACGTTCCGCTACCAGTTATAATTTTCGAAAAAATTATAAATCCACAGATTCGGTATATGATTTTAGCCCCGTTACATCTTCGGCGCAGAAACTCTATTAGACCGGTGAGCTGTTACGCTATCTTTAAAGGATGGCTGCTTCTAAGCCAACCTCCCGGCTGTTAAGGAATTTCCACATCCTTTCACACTTAATCATAATTTGGGGACCTTATCTGGTGGTCTGGGCTCTTTCCCTCTCGACCATGGACCTTAGCACCCACAGTCTGTCTGCTGAAGAACAACATTTAGCATTCGGAGTTTTATTAGGTTTGGTAAGAATCTCTTCCCCCTAGCCCATTTAGTGCTCTACCTCTAAATGTCTATTTATTCAACGCACTACCTAAATAGTTTTCGCGGAAAACCAGCTATCTACGAATTTGGTTGGCCTTTCACCCCTTACCACAAGTCATCCAAAGACTTTTCAACGTCAACTGGTTCGGTCCTCCGGTAAGTGTTACCTTACTTTCAACCTGCTCATGGTAAGCTCATTCGTTTTCGGGTCTAATTCATTAAACTATTCGCCCTATTAAGACTTGCTTTCGCTGCGCCTACACCTAGATGGCTTAAGCTTGCTTAATAAATTAAGTCACTGACCCATTATACAAAAGGTACGCCGTCACTCTAAAAAGAGCTTCGACTGATTGTAGGCATGCGGTTTCAGGTTCTATTTCACTCCCCTAATAGGGGTTCTTTTCACCTTTCCCTCACGGTACTAGTTCACTATCGGTCACTGAAGAGTATTTAGGCTTAGAGGGTGGTCCCCCTATATTCGAGCAGGATTTCACGTGTCCCGCTTTACTCAAGAATTTTGTTAAACATTACTCATACGGGACTATCACCCTCTATGGTTAGCATTTCCAAACTATTCAAATTTTTTTAACAAAACTACTGGCCTAGTCCGCGTTCGCTCGCCACTACTAACGGAATCTCAATTGATTTCTTTTCCTCTGGTTACTTAGATGTTTCAGTTCTCCAGGTTGTCTCTTTAAACCTATGTATTCAGTTTAAAGTACCATATAAAATGGTGGGTTTCCCCATTCGGAAATTTTCGGATCAAAACTTACATACAGCTCCCCGAAACTTATCGCAGTATATCACGTCCTTCATCGGCTTTCAGTGCCAAGGCATCCACTACACGCCCTTAAACGCTTGATTTATGCACAGAAAAAAATTCTGTGTTGAATCAAATTTTTATTTTGAACATTAGTTAATAACATTACTAATGTTCGGATATAGATATTGATATTAAATATTAATTTTATTTACTATTTTTTATAACTAAGTGTTTTGGTGGAGGATAGCGGGATCGAACCGCTGACCTCCTGAATGCAAATCAGGCGCTCTCCCAGCTGAGCTAATCCCCCATGATCTAAAAATTGGTGGGCCGAGAAAGACTCGAACTTTCGACCCCACCCTTATCAAGGGTGTGCTCTAACCAACTGAGCTACCGGCCCCCATGCAAGAGAAACACTATTCAAGAAGAGAAATGAGGACGGTCAACATTATCCTGTATATTATTTAGAATGAAATTTTAATTTCATTCATCCTTAGAAAGGAGGTAATCCAGCCGCAGGTTCCCCTACGGCTACCTTGTTACGACTTCACCCCAGTCGCTGACTATACCGTGGTCAAGGGTTTTAAACCTTGCCTTAAGGTAGAACCAACTCCCATGGTGTGACGGGCGGTGTGTACAAGACCCGGGAACGCATTCACCGTGGCACGCTGATCCACGATTACTAGTAATTCCAGCTTCATGCACTCGAGTTGCAGAGTGCAATCCGAACTGAGGTATCTTTTAAGGATTTGCTAAACGTCGCCGTTTTGCTTCCTGTTGTAGATACCATTGTAGCACGTGTGTAGCCCAACACGTAAGGGCCATGAGGACTTGACGTCATCCCCACCTTCCTCCAGCTTATCACTGGCAGTTCTTTCAGAGTGCCCAACTTAATGATGGCAACTAAAAGTGAGGGTTGCGCTCGTTGCGGGACTTAACCCAACATCTCACGACACGAGCTGACGACAGCCATGCAGCACCTGTGTTTCGTCCGGCCGAACCGAAAACTTTAATCTCTTAAAGTCGCGACGAACATGTCAAGTGTTGGTAAGGTTCTGCGCGTATCTTCGAATTAAACCACATGCTCCACTACTTGTGCGGGTCCCCGTCAATTCATTTGAGTTTTAACCTTGCGGTCGTACTCCCCAGGCGGTGTGTTTATCGCTTTCACTGCGACACTGAAAATAAATTTCCAACGTCTAACACACATCGTTTACGGCATGGACTACGAGGGTATCTAATCCTCTTCGCTACCCATGCTTTCGTTCCTCAGTGTCAGTAATGATCCAGAAAGCTGCCTTCGCAATTGGTATTCTTTCTAATATCTACGAATTTCACCTCTACACTAGAAATTCTGCTTTCCTCTATCATACTCTAGCTGAAAAGTTTTGATGGCAGTTCCAGAGTTAAGCTCTGGGATTTCACCACCAACTTTTTCAACCACCTACGAACTCTTTAAGCCCAGTAATTCCGAACTACGCTAGGTCCCTTCGTATTACCGCGGCTGCTGGCACGAAGTTAGCCGGACCTTCTTATTCGGGTACAGTCATTTTCTTCCCCGACGAAAGAGCTTTACAACCCAAAGGCCTTCTTCACTCACGCGGCATCGCTGCATCAGAGTTTCCTCCATTGTGCAAGATTCCCCACTGCTGCCTCCCGTAGGAGTTTGGGCCGTGTCTCAGTCCCAATGTGGCTGATCATCCTCTCAAATCAGCTATTGATCACAGTCTTGGTAGGCCATTACCCTACCAACAAACTAATCAAGTGCAGGCTCATCCAATGGTGCATAAAGCTTTCTCCGTGAAGACTTATCCGGTATTAGCACAAGTTTCCTCGTGTTATTCCAGGCCAAAGGGTAGATACCTACATGTTACTCACCCGTCTGCCACTAAGTATTGCTACTTCGTTCGACTTGCATGTGTTAGGCGTGCCGCCAGCGTACGTTCTGAGCCATGATCAAACTCTCAAGTTTAAAAACGGCGCACACTAGCTTCCATATAAATTCTAAGAATAAAATTTATATGATGTTGAAGTGTGTACGACAAATTTTGGTAACCTTAACCGTCCACACTTCTCTTCTTAAATTTTAACTTTTTAAATAACTAATTAAGCAAAAAGGCTCAATAATCCTCACTTATTTATTGTGTAAACAATAATTTTACTGAGAAAGTTCAGTGCTTATAGGCTAAAAATAAAGGAAATCAAGCATTTAAGAATAAAAAAATGAATAAAAATCCTTTATTTTTAAGGGTTTTTTTTGATTTTTATGAACCTCTGAACTATTAATTGGAGCTCTTAATATTTTTAATGATTAAAATTATAAAAAACAAATTAAAAAAAAATTTAGAAATATCGACGTTAGCTTTGCTAATAATTCTAACAGTAATTTCAACAAGTTACTACAACTATAAAAAAAAATTAAATAACGAAATATATTTAAATTTTATTGATAATATTTATTTTAAAAAAACATTAAATCATATTGTTAATAATTTAGAACCAAAATATAAGAAATTTAAACACAAAATAAAATCTGGAGAAACTTTTGATAATATATTGGAAGATTATTCAATTAATAAATATGAGATTAAAAAAATAAAAAATTCTCTTAAAAAAAAAACTAATTTAGACAAATTAAATACAAAACAAATTATTCAATTTACTTTAGACAAAACAAATAATAAGATTATAGAATTTACTTATCAAATTTCTAATACTCAAAAAATATTTTTGGTAAGAAATCTTGAAAATGATAAATTTAGGGATGAAGTTTTATCAATAAAATTAGATAAAAAAATTATATACAAAGAAAATATAATTCTACAAAGTCTTTACAAGGCTGCTGCTGATGAAAATATACCAGCAAATACAATAATAGAGTTTGCAAGAATTTATGGATTTCAGGTTGATTTTCAAAGAGATGTAAGAAAAAAAGATAAATTTCAAATAATGTATGAAATATTTTTAAATGAAAAAAAAGAAATTGTCGAAACTGGAGAAATACTTTTTGCAAATTTACAATTGAGTGGACAAGAAAACGGTTTGTACTATTTTGATAAAGAGGGAAGTGAGGGGCATTACGATAAAAATGGAAAGAGTGTAAAAAAAGCATTAATGAAAACACCAATAAATGGCGCAAGACTTTCATCTCCATTTGGTATGAGGAAACATCCTATAGACGGGTTTAATAAAATGCATAGAGGTACAGATTTTGCAGCTCCAATGGGAACACCAATAATGGCTTCTGGTGATGGTGTTGTTCAAAAAGCTGGATGGTGTGGTGGTGGAGGAAATTGTGTTAAAATTAAACACAATTCAACTTATCAAACAGTTTACGCACATATGTCAAAGTTTGCACGAGGAATTAAATCTGGTGTACGCGTAAAACAAGGACAAACTATTGGATATGTGGGTTCAACTGGGAAATCTACCGGACCACATTTACATTACGAAGTAATTGTGAATGGTAAAAAAGTAAATTCACAAAAATTAAAGCTTCCATCAGGAAAAGTTTTAAAAGGTAATGAAAGAAAATTGTTTGAAACTCGAAAAATTAAACTAGATGTTTTAAAATCTGAAAAAATTATTGGAATAAACTAATTTACCTCTTCTAGAGATTTGGAAATTTTATTAATTTCTGTATCTTCTGAAGTTTTATCAGATAAATCTTTTTCAGAATTTTGTTCAGAATTTTCAACACTTACATCAATATTTACAGTGTTCATTTCAGATTTATTATGTAAAATTTTATCTCTTTTAAAACTCTCTCGTTCATTTAGTATTCTTGTAAAATGATCTGCATGTTGGAGGTAATTCTCTGATAAAATTTTATCCCCATTTGATAAAGCTTCTCTTGCAAGATCATTATACTTATCAATTAACTTTGGAGCATTATGGTTATTTCTCCCCGGCGATTTTCTTTTAAAGCTGTCATTACTAGAGAAATTTGAATTAAATTTTTGTCTTTCACCATTAGGCTTAAAATTTCGATCATTCCTTCTAAAATTGTTTCTTCTATTGCTATTACTGTTATTTCTAAATGTAACCATGATTTAAATATTTATATCTTTGTGCTTACTATGCATCTATCATTTTTACCAAAATCTTTTTGAACACTGTTTATATAAAAACCCTCTTTTTTTAATAAATTAATTACTTTATTTTTTTGATCAAAACCAATCTCTAAAATAAATTTACCATTTTTTTTTATCAGTTCAGATGATTTTTTTATAACTTTTCTGATTTCTGATAAACCGTCAAATCCACCATCTAATGCTAGCTTTGGCTCAAACTTAGCAACATCTTTTTCCAAATATTTTATTTTACGCGTTTTAATATAAGGAGGATTAGATACAATTAAATCATATTTACCTAAATTGAATTTGTCAACATCAGATTTATATAATTTTAGTCTAGAGGTTAAATTAAGATTAATTGCATTTATTTTGCTTATATTTATGCAATTTTTACTTATATCTATGCCGGTTCCATAAAAATTTTTTCTCTCTCTTAAGATTGATAAAAGAACACAACCCGAACCAATACCTATCTCTAAGATATTAGTTTTGTTTTTTTGATTTGTTAAGCTTAATATATTTTCGACTACATGCTCTGTATCAGGCCTTGGTATCAACGTATCCTTTGTAACAAAAAACTCAGAATTCCAGAAAAATTTTTTATTAGTTAGATATGCAACTGGGTTACCGAGAGATCTTTTTTTAATTAAATCATAGAAAATGTTTAAATCATTCTTATTAAGAATATTATTAGAATTTAATAATATATATTTTCTATCTTTATTGATCGTTTTTGCCATCAAAATCTCAGAGTCTAACTGGTAGCTAGGTATAAATTTATTTCTTAAAATTTTCGAACCTTGACTTATAGCTAAATTAATATTCATATATTATTTTAAGTTACTAAGACTTTCTTCTTGTGCTTGTAAAGTTAATGACTCTATCATTTCATCAAATGCCTCTCCTTCCAGAAATTCATCTAATTTATGAAGTGTTAAATTTATTCTATGATCTGTTACTCTACCTTGAGGAAAATTATATGTTCTTATTCTCTCCGATCTATCTCCTGTGCCTATTTTAGTTTTACGATCTTGGGATCTTTCTTGATCTATTCTAGATCTTTCTAATTCATAAATACGAGCTCGTAGAATTTTCATTCCCTTGGCTTTATTTTTGTGTTGTGATTTTTCATCTTGTTGAGATACAGACAATCCAGTAGGTATATGAGTAATTCTAACCGCACTATCTGTGGTATTTACAGATTGTCCACCTGGTCCTCCTGCCCTAAAAACATCAATCCTTAAATCAGAATCATTTATTTTTAAATCTACTTCTTCAGCTTCAGGTAGGACAGCAACTGTTGCCGCAGAGGTATGTACTCTTCCTTGTGTTTCAGTGTCAGGAACTCTTTGAACTCTATGAACTCCACTCTCGTATTTTAAACTTGAATAAATATTACTACCTTTAATTGATGCAATAACTTCTTTTAAACCTCCAGCATCACTTCTTGATATTGAAATTAATTCTAAAGACCATTTTTTTTTATGACTAACTTTTTCATACATCTTAAAGAGATCAGATGCAAATAAGCTCGCTTCTAAACCGCCAGTTCCAGCTCTAATTTCAATAATCGCATTTTTTTTATCTGCTTCATCTTTTGGTAATAAAAATAATTTTAATTTTTTCTCGTCAATTTCATGTTGTAAATTTAAATCAGTTAATTCTGTTTCGGCCATCTTTTTTAGTTCATTATCTGATGTTTGGTCATTTAAAATTTTCTCTAATTCCTGTTTATCGTTCTCAAAAGAGATATGTTTTTTTGCAACATCTATAATTTCATTAATATCTGAATACTCTTTAGATTTTTCTGCAAACAATTTTTTATCTATTTCCCCTGAAGAAAGATCTTTTTCTAAAGATGAATGTTTTTCAATTAGCTCTTCAATTGTTTTTAAAGGGATCATTTTTTTATTTATTTTCTATTTCTGCTGCCTTCTTTTCAACTTCTGAAACTACTTTATTTATAATCTCACTAGTTAAAACTTTTTCAGTTTGTACGCCTGATAAATAAAGCATATTATTTCCTTTTCCACCGCCAGTTATGCCAATATCTGTCAAAGCAGCTTCGCCTGGGCCATTCACGACACAGCCTATAATAGAAAGCGTTATTGGGGTTTTTATATGAGATAATTTTTCCTCTAGTATTTTTACTGTATCTATTACTTGAAAAGCTTGTCTTGCACATGATGGGCAAGATATAATTTTTACTCCTCTGTTTCTTAATCCCAAAGACTTTAAAATTTCATTTCCAATTTTAACTTCTTTTACAGGGTCATCAGATAAGGATACCCGTATGGTGTCACCAATACCATCTAAGAGGAGTGATCCAAGACCTATAGCAGATTTAACACTACCTGCAACTAAACCTCCTGCTTCTGTTATTCCTAAGTGTAATGGGTAATTTATGGCCTTTGAGAGTTGTCTGTAAGCTGCAATTGATAAAAATACATCAGAGGATTTAACACTTACTTTAAAATTAAAAAAATCCTCATCCTCTAAAATTTTTATATTTCTCAAAGCACTTTCTACTAATGCCTCTGGACACGGTTCATTATATTTTTCAAGGATATCTCTTTCTAAAGATCCAGCATTTACACCTATTCTAATGGAACAATCATTATCTTTTGCAGCTTTTAGTACATCATGAATTTTTTTTTTGTCACCAATATTGCCTGGATTAATTCTTAAACAATTTGCACCATTCTCTGCAGCTTCGATAGCTCTTTTATAATGGAAATGAATATCAGCAATTATTGGTATTTGAACATTTTTAGTAATTTCTTTTAATGCTTTTGATGACTCTTCATCTGGACACGATACTCTTACAATATCAGCACCTTCCTCATAAATTTCTTGAATTTGCTTTATTGTTGCTGACACATCGGTTGTTAATGTATTGGTCATAGATTGAACTGAAATTGGATTATCTCCTCCAATTTTTACATCACCTACATTAATTACTTTAGTTTTTTTTCTATAAATATTTCTAAAAGGCCTAAGGCTCATAAAATTAGTCTAGTTTAAATTCTTTGTGTAAGACCGCTACAGCTTTTTTAACACTCTTAGATGAAATAAGTACCGAAATTTTTATTTCAGAAGTGGATATAACAAGAATATTAATTTTTTTCGAAGCTAATGCTTGAAACATCCTATAAGTTATTCCAGGTGTAGTTATCATTCCTACTCCAATAATAGAAATTTTTGATAAATCTTTATCAAAAGACAATTTTTTATATGATATTGACTTATTTTTTTTTATTAATCTCTCAGTTTTTTTTAAATCCTCGGATTTAATTGTAAATGTTAAATCTGTTTCTTTTCCATTTTGAGAGATATTTTGTACAACCATATCAACATTAATTAAACTCTTAGATAACGGTCTAAAAATTGATGCTGCTACTCCAGGTCTATCTTTGACACCCACAATTGTAATTTTGGCATCATTTTTTGTCGATGAAATTCCAGTTATAATTTGATTACTAAAAGTCTTTTTTGAACCTGTTATTAAAGTTCCACTTTTTGAAACAAAAGAGGATTTAACCTTGATATCAATTTTATTTAACTTTGCATCCTGAACTGAAGTAGGCTGCATTACTTTTGAGCCAAGTGATGCCATTTCTAACATCTCATCATAAAATATTTTTTTAATTTTTTTTGCTTTTTTATAATGTCTCGGATCCGTAGTATAAACTCCATCTACATCAGTATAAATTATACACTCATCAGCTTTAATAAATTTTGCAAGCATAATTGCTGTTGCATCAGATCCACTTCTTCCTATAGTGGTAATTCTAAAATCATTGCTAACACCTTGAAAACCAGTGATTATGGGTATTCCACCTGAATTTATATATTTATTTAATTCTTTAATACCTACTGAACTAATCCTTGCACCTGAATGAGGACCATCTGTTAAAATAGGTAATTGCCATGATGTCCAAGATCTTGATTTAAAACCGTTGTGTTTTAATCTACCAGCAACTAGTGCGCACGATGCTTGTTCTCCAGTCGAAACTAATGCATCATATTCTGCTCTATCAAAATTGCTACTTATGAGTTTAGATTTATTAACTAACTCATTTGTCAC
>CACBWE010000018.1 GCA_902542855.1 uncultured Pelagibacteraceae bacterium
GAAGTTATGCAACTTTGTGATGAAGTTGCTGTGATGAGAAGAGGAAAATTGGTCTCTGTAAGCCAAATCAAAAGTGAAAATATAGAATCTCTTGCTAATAAAATGGTAGGTCAGGATTTAAAAACAATTAAGAAAAAAAAGGAAAATACTTCGTCAGAACAATTAATTAAAATAACAAATCTTAATTTTACAAGTGAAGATCCTTTTGAAACAAACTTAGTTGATATTAATTTTTCTCTAAATCGAGGGGAATGTTTAGGGATCGCCGGTATTTCAGGAAATGGCCAAAGTGAATTATTTCAAGTGTTAAGTGGTGAAATTATATCAAATAAGAATTCCATAGAATTTAATAAAAATTTTATTGGGGATTTAAATCCTCAAGAAAGAAGAGAATATTTAATGGCTTTTTCTCCAGAAGATAGGCTTGAACAAGCTGCTATTCCACAAATGGCAATTTTTGAAAATGTAGCTCTAAACAATTTTAAGTCCTCAAATTTTTTTAATAATGGATTAATAAATGAAAGCAAAATTAAAGAGCATTCAAAAAAAATAATTTCAGAATTTAATGTAAACACTAACAATATAGATTTAAAAAGCCAATTTTTATCTGGAGGAAATTTACAAAAATTAATTATTGGAAGAGAATTAATAACATCTCCAGATTTATTAATTTGTTTTAATCCTACATGGGGTTTGGACGTTGGAGCTATAAATTATATTCATGAAACATTAATTAAAATAAATGAACAAAATAAATCAATAATATTAATATCAACAGACACTGATGAATTGTTAAAATTAAGTGACAAAATTTCAGTAATCCATAGAGGAAAATTATCAAAAATAATGAATGCTGAGGATGTTACCTCTGAGAAACTTGGGATACTTATGGGAGGAGGAAATTGATTAAAATTGTAAAAAGAGATCAACCTTCAAAAGCTATATTTTTCTTTACACCTGTCCTAGCTATTTTTCTAACATTAATAGCGGGAGGTATAATATTTTTTATTTTAGGTTTTAAACCAATTGAAGCCCTAAAATTTTTTTTCATAGTTCCAATTGCAGATAAATATGGTTTCAGTGAATTATTATTAAAAGCCACACCACTTTGTTTAATAGCGATTGGTTTATCTTTTTGTTTTAAAAGTAATAATTGGAATATTGGAGCAGAAGGTCAATTAACTTTTGGTGCTATAGTTTCAGGAGGAGTTGCATTATTATTTTATGATCAAGAAGGTTTCTATATTCTACCAATAGTAATATTAGCTGGCGCAATTGGTGGTATGATATATGCATCGATACCAGCAATATTAAAAACTTACTTCAATACTAATGAGATATTAGTAAGTCTTATGTTGGTATATGTTTCAAAATTAATTTTAGATTATCTTGTTGTCGGTCCTTGGAGTAATCCAGAAGGATTTAATTTTCCTGAAACTAGACAGTTCAGTGACTCTGCAAGACTTCCTTTATTATTTGAAGGACTAAGAATTCACGCAGGAATATTTTTAGCATTAGCTGCAGTGGTTATTAGTTGGTTTGTTTTTTATAAAACATATTTGGGTTTCCAAATGAAAGTTTCAGGTTTTAGTTTAAAGACAGCAAAATATGCTGGCTACAAAGGTAAAAAAATGATTATCCTGGTTTTTTTAATAAGTGGAGCTTGTGCAGGTCTAGCAGGCGTAGGAGAAATAACTGGACCCATTGGACAGCTTCATAGAGAAGTATCTCCAGATTATGGATTTACTGCGATTATTGTTGCATTTTTAGGTCGCTTACATCCTGTGGGAATAATTTTTGCATCTCTAGTTGTTGCAATAACTTATCTGGGTGCTGAAACGGCACAAATCTTTATGCAAATACCAAAATATACAGGTCAGGTTTTTCAAGGGATGATATTATTTTTTCTTCTTGCTTCTGACTATTTACTCTTTTTCAAATTTAAATTTATAGGTTCAAAAAAATGATAGTAGATATAAATTTTGTTGGACTAATAATTGCATCTATAATGGCTTCTGCAGTCCCTTTGATTTTGGCATCTTGTGGTGAATTAATTACTGAAAGATCTGGGGTTCTAAACCTTGGTGTTGAAGGAATGATGATCATTGGAGCTATTTCAGGCTTCGCACTAATGACAGTTACTGGAAGTTTAATTATAGCAGTTTTTGGTGCAATGTTAGCTGGAGTTTTAATTTCAACAATTTTTGCATTTCTTACCCAAACATTAATTACAAATCATGTCGCTACTGGTTTAGCTCTCACTATTTTTGGAATAGGAATTTCTGCAATGATTGGAAAAAACTTTGTGGGTATTCCTGGAAAAGAGTTTCCTGTTTTGTTTGAAGGTTTAAAAGACACAATACCACTTTTAAGCCCAATATTATTTGGTCATTCAATAGTTTTTTATTTTGCTTTTGCCCTACCCTTCATAACTAGCTACTTTTTAAAAAAAACAAAAATTGGATTAATTGTTAGAGCTGTAGGAGACTCGCCTGAGTCTGCCTCTAATCAAGGAATAAATGTAAGGTTTGTGCGTTACGCTTGTATACTTTATGGGGGTGCAATGTGCGGTCTTGCAGGGGCGTATTTGTCAATGATTTATACTCCGCAGTGGATTGAAAATATGACAGGTGGTAGGGGCTGGATTGCACTTGCTCTAGTAGTTTTCTCAACGTGGAACCCTATTAAAATTTTAATCGGTGCGATGATTTTTGGTGGATTGACCATTATTCAATTTCACATGCAAGCAATCGGAGTAAGAATTCCTGTTCAATTTTTAACGGCCCTACCTTACATAGTAACAATAATAGTTTTAGTTGTAATTTCTCGTGATAGTAGAAAAATAAGACTAAGTACTCCTAGTTCCTTGGGGAAATCTTTTCATAAAGACAATTAATTTTAAAATAATCATTTTTTTTTAGATAATTTAATTTAAATTTAATTAATTAAAAAACCAAAAAGGGAAATAAATTTATGCATAAATTTTTAATTCGTTCTTTCGTCTCTTCTTTAGTTTTATTATTTACATTAACTGTTGCTGCGGTTGCAAAAGATGTAAAAGCAGCGTTTGTTTATATTGGTCCAACTGGTGACCATGGATGGACTTATCAGCATGATGTGGGTAGAAAAGCTGTTGAAGATGCCGGATTTAAAACAACATACGTGGAAGGTGTTCCAGAAAGTGCTGATGCTGAAAGGGTTCTTAGACAATTAGCTAATTCTGGTCATGACATTATCTTTACAACTAGCTTTGGATATATGAATCCTACTAACAAAGTTGCAAAAGAGTTTCCAAATGTAAAATTTGAACACGCTACTGGATATAAAAGAGAGCATCCAAATGTTGCAACTTACGCAGCTAGATTCTATGAAGGTAGAACTATTTTGGGAACAATTGCTGGAACTATGACTAAATCTAATGTGATTGGATATGTTGCATCTTTTCCAATACCTGAAGTTATCAGAGGTATTAATTCATTTACTTTAGCGGCACAAAAAGTTAACCCAAATATTAAAACTAAGATTGTTTGGGCTTTCACTTGGTACGATCCAGGTAAAGAAGCAGAAGCAGCAAAAGCTTTAATTGATCAAGGTGCTGATGTAATTGCTCAACATACAGATAGTACAGCAATTGTTCAAATGGCTGAAAAAGCAGGAGTATATGCTTTTGGACAAGCCAGTGATATGGATAAGTTTGCACCAAAGGCTGTATTAACTTCAGTTGAGAATAACTGGGGACCATATTATGTCGATAGAGTTAAAGCTGTTGCAAATGGTACATGGAGTCAAAAAGATACATGGCACGGTATAGGTGATGGTATGGTAGTAATCTCAGGTTTAGATTCTCAAATGCCTAGTGACCTACAAGCAAAAGTTAAAAAACTTCAAGCAGATTTAGCATCTGGTAAAGTTCATTCTTTCACTGGACCAATTTATGACCAAAAAGGGAATTTAATGGTAGCAGAAGGGAAAACTGCAGATGATGGTATGCTAGCAGGTATGATGACTTATGTTAAAGGTGTTGAAGGAGATATACCAAAGTAAGCTCTTAAACTTATAAAAATTTAAAAGGCCGGTTTTTTTAACTGGCCTTTTTTATATTTGATGTTTTTTTTTAATTTCTTCAATTCTTAATTCTTCATAAATTTCGAAGGGCTGCACAATCCAAGGATTACCTGCAAGTTTTTTCGCACAAAAATCTGGCTCAAATGTCGATTTCTTTTTTTTAAACAACGTAGCAGTTTTAATATCTTCTATTTTATCTTTTATCGGTTCATATTTTTTTAACCAATCTATACTTTTATTGAAAGTTATTCCTGTATCAGATAAATCATCACATAAAAGTATTTTACCACCCATATTAGGTGCTATAGAACTCATTTCCCTTGAAAAAACAATATCACCTTGCTCATCTTCCACTCCTTTACCGCTATAAGACTCAACTGCAAGATATGCACATTTTAATTTAAATATTCTGCTTAATACATCTATCATCGGTGCTGCCCCACGCATGATGCCAACCAGTATTGTTGGTTTATATCCACTTTCATCAATTTGGATTGCTAACTTCTCAACAGTCTTATTGTACTCATCCCAGCTGACTATCATTTTTTCAGTCATAATCTTTTAATATCTATTTATTTAAATAATAAAACTAAAACTGCAAGAACGATAAGTGCAATTATTGAAGATATTAAAATATACAACCTATGAATGTTTCTTCCTCTTAAGTTAAAATAATGTCGTGCTACTCCAGTAATGACTGCTAATGCGCATAATATTAACCAATTATATTGATGATAAACTAAGAAACTTGAGTGTCCAGAAAGCATTATAAACAATACTAAAAAAGTGGAATAATTATTATGAATTGATCTCTGTTTAGCTGCTAGGGATAGACTCATATCAAATTTTTCACCTCTTTCACTGCTGCTGATGATGTTCATTTGATTTGGTATAATTACTGTAAAAACATTTCCAAACATATTGGTTCCTATAATTAATCCAACACTTAAAATTGCAAATTTTGGTCCAAATAATTTTGTTAAACTAAAGGAAACAGCTGCTAATAAAATAATGGCTGTAGATATAAACAATATATTATTTTCTATCAATTTTGATTTACACAATAGATCATATATAAACCAAAAAATAATTAATGATAAAAGTGAGATAATAATAGCATAACTAGGTGGCATTAACAGGACACGTTTATCAACCATTAATACACCAGCGTTATAATAATAAATTACAACTAAGAGCAACATTCCTGTTACAAAAGTTAGGTAACTTTGCCATTTAAAAATTACTAATCTATTTAAATAATCCTGTGGTGGTGAGGTTTTTAACCTTGAAAGTTTATAAAAAAAACCGGAATGCATCAGATATCCCTCTCCATCAACATCATCGCTAGTTATATTTTTATTTAAATTATTGTCTAAGTAATTAAATAAAAAACTATTACCTACCCATAATATTGCAAATACTACATGACCCCATCTTAAAATAACCTCTAACCATTTAATTGTATAAGGTAAGAATTCCATCAATATTTAATTTTATCTACTTTTTTATCCCAAATTTCAAATGCTTTTAAAGCTTCTTCTCTAAGCATTTGTACCATTTTAATTTTTCTATCATCAATTTTTTTTGGAATTTCCGTATAAATAAAAGAGTCGTCGAAATCTATATTTTTTGCATCTTCTCTAGTATTTGCATAATATATTTTATCTAATCTTGACCAATAAATTGCAGAGAGACACATTGGACAAGGCTCACAAGATGTATAAATCTCACATCCAGAGAGATCAAAAGTGTTTAAATTTTTACAGGCTTCTCGAATTGCTACTATTTCTCCATGAGCAGTTGGATCGTTTGAAGAGGTAACTTTGTTTGAACCCTCTGCAATAATCTTTTGATCCTTAACTACAACACTTCCAAAGGGACCACCTATAGTATTTGCACTTTTAATAGAGAGTTCAATGGCTTTTGCCATAAATTTTTTTTTATCTTCCATTTTTAATTTTTTATTTTGTTTTTAATTTTATTTATACTCATTAAAATTCTTTCAGGTGTTGCTGGCGCATTAAGTTCTGGCGCAAACTGGTAATTTCCAACTGAGGCAACTGCATCTTTAATTGCATAAAAAACACTCATGGCTAGCATTAAAGGAGGTTCACCAGTTGTCTTTGCTTTATTAACAACTTTCTCTTTATTTATTCCCTTTTTAAAAATTTCTACATTAAATTTTTTTGGAATATCACTTACAGCAGGTATTTTATACGTTGATGGAGAAAAAGTTGTAATCTGACCATTTGATTTCCAATTAAGTTCTTCAATTGTCAACCAACCTTGTCCTTGAACAAAACCCCCTTCAATCTGACCTAATTCAAGTGCTGGATTTATTGGTTTTCCTGCATCATGCAAAATATCAACTTTTTCTAGGATATTTTCACCAGTCAATGTATCAATAGTTACTTCTGAAACAGCGGCACCATAACAAAAGTAATAAAATGGTCTTCCTCTAAATTTTTTTTTATCAAAGTTTATTTTTGGCGTTGAATAAAAACCTGAGGATGAAAGAGAAATTCTATTTAAATATGCTTCTTGAATAATGCTTTTAAATTCAAATTGTCTGTTTCCAAATATTATATATTGATCCTTGTAGATTGCTTCTTGGTTGTAGATCTTATATTTTTTTTTAATAAATTTTTCTAAATTTGATTTAATTTTTGTTACTGCATTTAATGCTGCAGCACCATTAAGGTCTGTGGTTGAAGATGCAGCACTAGCTGAAGTATTTGGAACCTTTGCTGTATTTGTTGATGAAATATGTACTAAATTATATGGTAATCCTAGGGAATTAGCCACTAGTTGAGCAATTTTTGTATGAGTTCCTTGACCCATTTCTATACCACCATGGTTCAAATACACACTTCCATCTGTATAAATATGAACTAAAGCACCAGCTTGATTTAAATGAATTGTTGTAAATGAAATACCAAATTTTAATGGTGTAATAGCTATACCCTTCTTTTTAAATTTATTTTTTTTATTATATTTTTTTATATCTGAGTATCTTTTCTTATAATTCGATTTATTTTCTAAATTTTTAAATATTTCATTGATCACATTATCTTCAATAGTCATTCCATAGTGAGTTACATTTTTTTTATCTTTTTGATAAAAATTTTTCTTTCGAACTTCAATAGGATCTATTTTTAAATACCTTGAAATATTATCAATAACATTTTCTATAGCCATCATTCCTTGATTTCCACCAAAGCCTCTAAATGCAGTTGAAGTTGGAATATTTGTCTTGCATAAATTATTTTTTACCTCGATATCTGATATGTAATACGCATTATCTATATGAAGAAGAGCTCTTTCATTTATTGCTGCTGATAAATCAGGCGACATTCCACAATTTGATGATAAATTAATTTTTAACCCTTCTATAATTCCTTCATCATTAAATCCAACTTCGTATTCAGATAAAAATTCATGCCTTTTACCAGTCAAAATTATATCATCATCTCTATCTAGTCTTAATTTTACAGGCTGACCTGTTTTTTTTGCCAACAACGCACAAATACATGCAGTCATAAAATTTGTCTCTTTCCCTCCAAATCCACCTCCAATTCTTCTTACTTCAACATTTATAGAATTACTTTTTTGATTAAACATTTTTGCAATTAATTGTTGTGTCTCAGAAGGATGTTGTGTTGAACTGTAAACTAAAAAATTATCATCTTCTTTAGGTATAACAAACGCTGCCTGACCCTCTAAATAAAAGTGTTCTTGACTTCCGGTTGTAAAGTTTCCTTTCAAATTATATTTTGAATTTTTAATTTTCTTAGATGGGTTTCCTTTTTTAATTTTTCTAGGCTTAAATAAAAACTGTTTTTTATTTAAAGCATCTTTTATTGTGATAACTGGTTTTAAATCTTTATAAGTGATTTTTGCCTTTAATACTGCTTTTCTTGCAAGTTCAGTAGTTGTGGCAGCTACAGCAAACAATGGTTGACCAAAAAATTCAACTTTTTTATCTGGAAATATTGGATCACCATCAAAAACAGGGCCTACATCGTTCCTTCCTGAGATATCACTTTGAGTGACTACTGATATTACCCCTTCACTTTTTTTTACATCGCTTAAGTCTATTTTTTTTATTATTGCATGAGCTTTTTTACTTAAACCAATGGCACCATAAATTGTATTTTTTGGTTCATTAATGTCGTCAGTGTATTCAGCGTATCCACTTACATGCTTATAAGCACTATCATGTGGTCTTACATCATTAATATAGTTCTCTTTGCTCATTTAATTAACTCTTGATAGCTTATTAGAATCTATTTCCACGAAACATTTCATCAATAAATTTTTTGCTATCTCTAGTCTATATTCTTTACTTGCTCTCATGTCCCCTATAGGACTTAGGTCTTTATCAAGATAATTTTTGGCTTGATTAAAAGTACTTAAATTAAGAGGTTTATTCTTAAGAATTTTCTCACAGGCTTTAGCTCTTTTTGGTACAGCTGCCATACCTCCAAAAGCAATGAAAACCTCTTTAATTTTATTTTTATCAATTTCAAAATTAAAAGATCCACAAACAGATGAAATATCATCATCAAATCTTTTTGATATTTTAAATGCTTTAAAAATATTTTTCTTAAATAATGGTATTTTTATTGAGTGAATAAATTCATTCTTTTTTAATTTAGTTTTTCTATAATCAAGGAAAAAATTATTTATAGGAATAACTTTTCTTTGATTGAAGCTTTCGATTAAAATTTCTGCATTTAAAGATAACAAAATTGGTAATGTATCACCTATCGGAGATGCTGTTGCAATGTTACCACCTATAGTTCCTACATTTCGAATTTGAACAGAACCATATCTTTTAAGAACTAAATAAAAATCTGGATAATGTTTTTTAATTTCTTTTTCAAATTTTATTAAAGGTGTAGAGGCACCAACCTCAAGGTAATTTTTATTTACTTTAATAAAGTCTAATTCTTTTAATTCTTTTAAATCAATTATAAAAGGAATTTCTTTTCTTTCTTTTGTAACTTTTAAAGATAAGTCTGTTCCACCTGCAAGAAAACTAAAATTAGAGTATTTTTTAATTATATTTTTTAAATCTTTAATATTCTTTGGTGAAAAATAAATTTTATTATCTTTTTTAATATAAATATTTTTTGGTTTAATTTTTTTTAATAATTGAATAACTTTATTATTATTTTTACTAAATTGATCATTCCTGTTTCTCTTGTCTAAACTTTTTGCAGCATCTATTATAGGTCTATATCCAGTGCAACGACATAAATTACCTGATATAGAATCTGTTATTAATTCATTATTAAGATTTTTGTTATTTTTAAACATTGAAAATAAAGCCATAACAAATCCTGGTGTACAGAAACCGCATTGGGAACCATGAAATTTTACCATCGCATCTTGTACAGGGTGAAGTTTGCCATCTTTGGAAACCAAATCTTCTACAATTAAAAGTTGTTTACCATTTAATGATGGAACAAATGAAATACAGGAATTAATTGCTTTATATATAATCTTATTATCGACTAATTCGCCTAAAACAATTGTACACGCACCACAACCACCCTCTGAACATCCTTCTTTGGTTCCAGTCTTTTTTAATTCGGTTCTAATATAATTAAGTAAGGTTTGATTTGGATCAGGATTATTAATTACTATAAGCTTATCATTTAACAAAAATTTAACAGAGCTCGATATCACTTAACTACCTCTATAAGTAGAATAACTCCAAGGTGAAACAAGTAAAGGAACATGATAATGTTGTGAGGGATCTGAAATACCAAATCTGATAACAACATCATCCAAGAATGGAACATCGCTAGCTGCAGATGTATTTTTAAAATAATCACCAATATGAAAAACTAATTCATATTTACCCTTAACAAAAATATCTCCCTCAGCTAATGGTGAATTGGCTCTACCATCGTCATTGAGTTTTGTTGACGTTAATTTTTTTCGTTCTGAATTATTAATATAAAACAACTCAACTAGGATACCTTTGCCAGGTTTACCAGAATACACATCTAAAACATGAGTTGTGAGCTTTGTCATAAAATTATAATATCATTTAATTTCAAACTTAAATTTTTAAAGTTTAATGAGAACAATAGATAACATTAACGATCTTAACAAGTCTGATTTTTTGTCTTTATTTGGCAATGTTTTCGAAAAAACTGAGTCAGTTGCAGTGGAAGCTTTTGAGTCAAAACCATTTAAAAACTTTGAAGATATTATTTATAAAATGCTTGATATTTATGAAAATTACGAAAAGAATAAAATTTTAGAGATTTTAAATGCTCATCCTGAGCTTGCTGTAGCAAAAAAAATGACCTCTGAATCTATATCAGAACAAGCCTCTGCAAAATTAGATCAATGTTCTAATGATGAATATGAAGAATTTAAAAAATTAAATTCAGAATATAAAAAAAAGTTTAATTTTCCTTTTATAATTGCCGTAAAAGGTAAAGATAAAAATGAAATTTTGAATAATTTTAGACAAAGAATACAAAGTGATGTAGAAAGTGAATTCCTTGAAGCAAAAAAACAAGTAAAAAAAATCGCAACCTATCGTTTGAATGAAATAAATAAAAAATGAAAAAATTTATAAGTGCAAAAATGATTAACTTAGCGGACCCAAGAATTGGATCTAAAGTTATATTTAAGACTGACGATTTTTTTGCAGCTGCTCATAGAATATTAAACATCGAAACTCCAGTTTTTAAAGATAGACTATTTGACAAACACGGTAAATGGATGGATGGATGGGAAACAAGGAGAAGAAGATCAAAAGGTTTTGATTATTTAATTTTAAAACTTGGTAAACCTGGGAAGATATTTGATATAGACATTGACACAACACACTTCAATGGAAACCAACCCACACATGCTTCGTTAGAAGGTTGCTTAAGTAAAACAAAGCCTAATAAGAAAACAAAATGGATTACTTTACTGAGTAAAAAAAAACTTGGGCCAAACCGAAACCATAGCTTCAAATCAAACAGCAAATCTGTTTTTAATTATATAAGACTAAACATTTTTCCAGATGGTGGAGTTGCAAGACTTAGGCTTTATGGAAAAATTGAAATGGAGAAAAACTTTTTAAATAACAAAACTATTAACCTTACATCTGTTTTAAATGGCGCTTCAATTATTGGTTGTAATAATGAACATTTCGGCAGAGCTGAAAATATCATAGCACCTGGTAAAGGAAAAAATATGGGAGATGGTTGGGAAACAAGAAGAAGTAGAGGAGAAAACTTTGATTGGCTTATAATAAAATTTGGAAAACCAGGATTAATAAAAAAGCTAGAGATAGATACCCATCATTTTAAAGGAAACTATCCCGAC
>CACBWE010000019.1 GCA_902542855.1 uncultured Pelagibacteraceae bacterium
TTTTGTTAGAATAATTTTTTTAGAAAAATCAGTATAAATATTGTACCCATCATCTACTTTATAAATTATTAAAGGTTTATCTGATTGATACAGATCCTCTAAATATGGGTTAAACTTAAACTTATGCTGGCTGAGTTCTTTCAATTGCTTTCTCTATTATAGGTAAATGTATCAGACCAGCAAATAATGATAATGCGATAGATCCGTACCATGCATAGTCAAAATTTCCGTTTAATTCATAAAATACACCACCTAGATATGCTCCTAGGAAAGAACCAATTTGATGGCTTACAAAAACTATTCCATATAAAAGTCCAACATATTTTGTACCAAATATATGTGCAACAATTCCATTTGTTGGAGGAACTGTGGATAGCCATAAAAAACCAAAAGTAACTCCAAAAACTACCGAGTTAAATATACTTGGTGGTAAGAAAATAAAATAAATTATAGAAACTCCTCTTAATAGATAAATGGCACTTAAAATTTTTTTCTTACTATACCTTGTTGCTAAATAACCACTGGTAATCGTACCGGCCATATTAAATACACCAATCAAAGCTAAAACCATTGCAGGCGTCCACTCAGGCAAACCTTTATCTGCCATATAAGTAGGAATGTGTGTCGCCACTAAAGCAATATGCCAACCACAAACAAAAAAACCTAAAGTGAGATAAATAAAACTTTTGTTGGCAAATGCCTCTCTTAGAGCCTCTCTTGCTGTTTGATTATTATCTTGATTAACTCCTAAAGGTATTTTTGGAGTACTAACAAACAAAGCTACCACCAATCCTAATCCTAAAAGAAGAGAAAAATATAAAAGAGTATTCTCCCAACCTGTTTCAACTAAGGAATATCTTACAAGTAAAGGTGATACAAAATACCCAAATGAACCTGCACACGTAACAATTCCTGTTGCAATAGTTCTATTAGATGCTGGAAAATGTTTAGCTACTACTGATACTGGTATACCTATTGCAGTGGAGCCCAAGCCAATTCCAATCATCACTCCTATAGTTAAAGTAAAATAACCTCCCGTATTATAGCCAGAATAAAAAAGCAAGACCCCAATTAAATAAAAAGTAAAGCCAATAAATATTGCAACCGCTCCTCCGTATTTATCAGTAAGTACACCAAACAACGGACTAAATAATCCCCAAAGTAATAACTGCAATCCCATAACAAAACCAAAATGAGAAATGGAAATATCTAAATCTGTATTAAAATCAAAATAAAATAATCCAAACGTCTGTCTTATTCCTAATGAAATTATTACAACTATAGAAGCAGCAATTAGAGTGATTAGTGCTTTTTTGCCAATAGTAAAATTTTCTGAACTCATTTAATAAATTTTAATGCTTGTTTTATATCGTTAATTATGTCTGTAGGATCTTCAAGTCCAATATGCATTCTTATTATATGTTCGTCTTTATTAACATGTGTAAATTGTCTCTTACCTAGTGCTTGGTGTGTTTGATATAGCGCTAAGCTTTCAAAACCTCCCCAACTAAATCCATATCCAAAAAGTCTTAACGAATTTACAAATTTTAATACTGAGTTTTTATTTTTTGATTTTATTTTAAATCCTAATAATCCTGAAGCTCCAGAATAATATTTTTTCCATAATTTATAATTTTGACTACCTTTTTTATATGGATAAAAAACTTTAATTATTTTTTTCTGTTTTGATAAAAACTTTGAAACTTTTAAAGCATTTTCCTGATGTTTGTCTAATCTTACATCTAAAGTTCTTATTCCTCTTAGAATTAAATATGCATCATCTGGACCCAATCTTAATCCTGAAACCTTGCTTGTTTGTTCAACCAATTTAAAAACTCTTTTACTTATAGCTAAACTGCCACCCATTACATCTGAATGACCAGAATAATATTTTGTTGCAGAAACAATTGACATATCAAAACCTAACTTTATTGGTTTTAAAAAATAAGGTGTTCCCCATGTATTATCTAGTGCTGTATAAATTTTATTTTTTTTTGCTAACGCAATTATTTTAGATAAATCTTGAAATTCAAACGTATTACTTCCAGGATTTTCAACAAAAATAAGCTTTGTTTTTTTTGTAATCTTATTTTTCAGATCATTTAAGTCATTTGGGTTATAAAAAATTGCTCTGATATTAAATTTTTTTAAATATGTTTCTGTTAAAAGTCTTGAAGGAGAGTAAACAGAGTCTGTAACAAGTATTTCATCATTTGGTTTAACAACGCTTAACACTCCAAGGAATATTGCACCGAAACCAGTAGGTGTTAAATAAACCTTATAACATTCTTCAATCTTTCTCAAAATTTGTTGTAATGCATATGTTGTAGATGTTCCCTGCCGGCCATAATCAAAATTTCCACTTACTGGATCTTTCAAATATTTATTTTGTGTTTTTTTAATATCCTGCATAGATTTAAAGATAATTGTAGAAGCTCTAACTACTGGAGGGTTTACTGACTGGTTGTGAAAATCTTTGGCTGTATGTTTGAGGAATGTTTTGAAAGAATTGCCCATAAAAAATTTGATATGTTACTAAGACAATGCTATATCCCACTAAAATGTCAATAAAATTAACATAGGATTAAATGAGTTACCCAAAAAAACATAGAGGCCGAAGAAAACAAGGGTCTAAAAAAAGAAGAGCTAAAAGAAAAAATAAAAAGAAATAATTCTTCTACTATTCTTTAATCCATCCACCACCAAGAACTTTGTGACCAAACTGGTCTTCACGATAAAATACACATGCCTGACCAGGTGAAATACCATCCTCTGGAAACACTAAATTAACATTTGCATTATTGTTACCTATCAAATCAACCTTTGCTTCAAGAAGACTTCCGGTAGATCTAACTTTCACAAACAAATTTTGATCTAAATCCTCTTTATTGGTTAATAAATTTATTTCCTTTAAAGAGATTGTTTTTTTCCCAAGTTTTTCTTTAGGTCCAACTATTATTTCATTTTTCTCTGAATTAATCTTTAATACATAAAGAGCTTCTTTATCTGAAACTTTAATGCCTTTACGTTGTCCAATTGTAAAATTTATAATTCCGTCATGAACACCAATTACATCACCATCTAAATTTTTTATGTTTCCTTTCTGGAAAGAGTCTGGTCTAAACTTTTGTATTACTGAAGCGTAATCGCCATTTGGAACAAAACAGATGTCTTGACTGTCAGGTTTGTCAGCAACGTTTAAATCCAGATTTTTTGCAATTTCTCTAGTTTTATCCTTTAACATACCACCTAACGGAAATCTCAAATAATCTAATTGCTCTCTAGTTGTATTAAACAAAAAATAACTTTGATCTCTATTTTCATCTATAGCTCTATACATGTTTGTAGTTTTATTTTCTGTAATACTTTTTACATAGTGCCCAGTAACCAAAGCATCAGCTTTGAGTTCTTTTGCAACTTCAAATAAATCTTTAAATTTTACAGTTTGATTGCACTGAACACATGGAATTGGCGTTTCGCCTTTTAAATAACTTTCAACAAAATTATCTATAACACCTTGTTTAAACTTATCTTGATAGTATAAAATTTTATGCTCTATACCTAATTTTTGTGCTACACGTTTAGCGTCCATTATATCTTGACCTGAACAACATTGTTTTGAAGCAGCTACCTCTCTACCATCGTCATAAAGTTTTAGAGTTATTCCAATTACATTATAACCCTCCTTTTTCATAATTCCTGCAACAGTGGAAGAATCTACTCCACCCGACATTGCAACAACTAGAGTGGTATCTGAAGGTTTTTTATCTAAACCAATAGAATTTAAATCTTTATTCATAAGGTGGTATTTATACTTATTTACAATATAAGTTAAATTAAATGATTTTAGATTATGAACCAGGCGACAAAGTCACTAATCCTCAAAAAAAAGAATGGGGAATCGGGCAAGTACAATCTATAATTAACGATAAAGTGACAGTTAATTTTGAAAATGCTGGAAAAAAAGTAATTAATGCAAAAAACATTGAATTAAAAAAACTTGGAAAATGAAGTTAAACTTAAAAGAGATTGTTGAAAATTTAATAGATAATTTTTTAGAGGCTGGACATTTGGCTATTAAATTAAGAGAAAAGGGTTTAGAAAAAAAAATGAAATCAGACAATACACCAGTAAGTAACGGTGATTTGGAAGTAAACAAATTCATATCAAAAAAAATTTCTGAGATTACTCCTAATTTACCTATCATTTCAGAGGAGACCTCTGAAAATAAAGACAACCTAAATTTAAAAGATTTCTGGCTTATTGATCCTATTGATGGAACTTATGATTATATTAATAATTTAGAAGAATTTACCATTAATGCTGGTTTGATAATTAACAACAAACCTGTTGCAGGATTAATAAATGCTCCTGCAAAAAAAAGAATGTTTTATTCATATGAAAAAGGTAATGCATTTGAGTTGAGCAACGGTAAAAAAAAAAATTTAAGTAATTTAACTACTAAGAAAACAGAGAATTTAAAATTTATTTCATACTCAACTAAAATAAAGCCTGAAATTCAAAAAATTTATGATGATTTGGGAGTAAAAGAAAATATTAAAATGAAAAGTTCTTTAAAATTCTGTGTCGTTGCTGCTGGTGAATTTGATGGCTATGTTGCTGAACCTAGGGCATATGAATGGGATATAGCTGCTGGTCATGCAATTTTAGAACATTCAGGTGGAACTGTAACTGATTTTGAAGGAAATGAAATTTTGTATGGTAAAAAAGATTTGAAAAATCCAAGTATAATTTTGAAAAATAAAAATATTTTATAATGGATGAACAATTAAGAATAATACTAATAATAATTGTTTCTGTTTCAATTTTTGGATTGTTAGTATTTGTTTTCGTAAAAAATTATATAAAAAATAAAATAAATCAGCTTGTTAAAGAGGAAAAGGATAAAAATTCAAAGTAGATTTATTATTTTAAGATATTCATCTTTTTCAATATCCATTACCTTTTTTGATGTTTCAAAATCAAATCCATTTCTTGCAAGTAGAGATATATCTTTTTTATAAAATAAAGTTCTATTATCCTCTGCTCTAGCTGGGCCAATTCTTTTCTTTTTACATAATTTTATTGCTGAAAAAAAATCCTGATCAGAATTATCTTCCTTTATTTTCTCAACTGTGTCTTTAATAAATGTCTCGTTAATACCTTTTCCAATTAAATAATTTCTAATCTTATTGATTGAGTTTCCTCTTTGGATCATACTTTTAGCTTTACTTTCGGAATAAAATTGATCATTTATAAATCTGTTTTTTTCTAAGTCAGACAAAACAATATCAATCAATTTATTCACATCTTTTTTTCTTACATCAGACGCTGATAGTTTCATATATTTTTTTAATAAATAAGTTTTAAGTTGTTGTTTTGAAGGAGCATACTTTTCAACATAAGCAAAGGCAAAATTACGCATCTCATCAACAGTTACTTGAAGGGTTTTTTTTCTATTTCTTATAGGAATCATTGTTAGAATTAATATAATATATCTAAATGATTGAACAAATTTATACTTATTTCACAATTGAGACACTTTACATGTGGATCAACCTTGGAGTTCTACCATTTTGGTTTATCTTGATAGTATTTCCTCAATCACATTTAAGTAGAATTTTTGTAACATCAATTTTTCCTTTTTTTATATTAAGTGGTGTTTATATCTTCATTCTATATAAATCTTATTTAATTGGTTACGATTTTGATGGAAATTTCTCTCTTTATTTAGGTCTAAGTGAGTTATCTAGATTATTTGAAGACCATTTGTACATAATGATTTTTTGGACTCATTTTATAGCAATAAACTTATTTATTGGTGGTTGGATTGTTAAAGATTCTCAAAAGTTTTCTATAAACAAAGTTTTGATGGCTGTACCATTAATTGTTACTTATTTAATTGGTCCAATAGGTATATTATTATACTGGATAATTAGAATTTTTTACGCAAAAAGAATTAGTTTATATGAGTAATCATATAGATTTTTATTTCGATATAATCAGCCCTTATGCATATATAGCGCACAAAAAAATTCTTAAAAATAAAAATATCTTATTTAATTACAAACCAATTTATTTAGGAGGCCTTCATAAACTAGCTGGAATTGATTCTCCTGCATTTAATAAATACAAATTAAAAAATAATATAAATGATTGCAATTTGGTATCTGAAAAAAATAACATTGAATTTAAATGGAATTCTTATTTTCCAATAAATTCGTTAAATATAATGAGAGGATATATTAGTGTTAGTAAGGATAAGCAAAACGATTACTTAAATTGTTTTTTTGATGCATATTGGAAAGATAATCATGACTTATCAAATATTGAGAACATTTCTAAATTAATAAGGAATTTAAATATTGATAGTGAAGAATTTTTTCAAACTATAAAAGAACAATCAGTTAAAAATAAATTGATTAAATTAACTACTGATGCTTTTCAAAAAGAAGTTTTTGGAACTCCAACCTTTATAGTCAATAATAAAATTTTTTGGGGACAAGACAGACTTGAATATGCTTTAGAAGAATTTAATACTAATTAAATTATTTTAAATTTGCTGCTAGCTATAGAGCCAAACCCACCGTCAATATGTGATACTTTTTGATAACCCATATCTTTTAAGGATTTTACAGCTAAAGCTGATCTTACACCTCCCGCACAAAATAAAATAAATTCTTTATTTTGGTCTATTTGTCCGTTTTGAAATACTGGACTATTTGGATCTAAATATACCTCAAGCATTCCTCTTGGAATATGACTAGCTCCTTCAACGCTGCCTGTATTTTCAAGTTCATTACTTTCTCTTATGTCGATTAGATTACAATTTTTATCTTGGACCATTTGATATGCTTCATCTACATCAATTGTTTTAATCTCTTTTAAAGATTCATTAACTAGTGTTTGTAATGATTTAATGACCATAATATTATAAAACCTATAACACATTATGAAAAAATTTTTTATAAAAATCTGTAAATTTTTAGGATACGAAATTTTAGATCAAAGTAATTTTTCATCTCCAACATTAGGAAAGGAATTAAATGAAGAATTATCAATTTTGAATGAAAAATCTATAGTTTTACCTTTAGGTGAGGTCAAAATTACAAAAAAAGTAAATTCAATATTAATTGTACTTAGAATGAATACAGATATTGAGATTTGGGATCAAAATAGAAGAAGGTTATTTGAGCATCCAAAAATTGAATATACCAAAAGATCATTAAATTCGCTTATTAGATCAATTAATTTTTTAAAAAATAAATATCCCACAATAAATGTTAAAACAATTATTGTTGATGATAATTCAAGTATTGAAAAACTTAATATAATTAAAAAAGTAATTGATAAAAATAATATACAGATAATTAATTTAGATTACTCAAAATATGAAAAAAAAATATCAGAACAAAAAAATAAAGAAACTTTTGCAAACCTTGCGAGTTTACTTCAAAGTTTTGAGATTGGAAAAGATGCTGGTGAAGATTTAATTTACTTTATTGAGGATGATTATTTGCATTTTGAACCAATGTTGGAGGAAATGGTGGCTTCTTTTGAAAGAATTGCATCACAACTAAATAAGGATATTTTTATGTGTCCATCTGATTATCCTTATCTTTACATGAGTAATACTAAAACAAATGTATTAATTGGAAACAAACGTCATTGGAGAACTGTAGATAAAACACTATGTACCTTCATGACAACTAAAAACTTATTAGATAAATATTGGGACAACTTTTATAAGAATTGTCTAGATAGACATGATCCATTTGAGAAATATTTGAATGAAATATATATAAAAGAAATTTGTATTTCTCCCTTAAAAAGCTTATCACTACATTTAACAAATATTAATTCAAGTTACGGCTTATCACCATTAATTGATTATAAAAAACTTTGGGAGGAAAATGAAATAAATGATTAAAGAAAATACAAAGGCACCGGATTTTAAATTACCATCTACTAGTAAACAAGATTATTCTCTTAAAGACTCAATAGGAAATTATGTAATTATTTATTTTTATCCGAAAGATGATACACCAGGTTGCACAACTGAAACTAATGATTTTAATAAATTACTTCCAAAATTTAAAAAATTAAATTGCGAAATATTAGGAATTTCTAAAGATAATTTAAAGAGTCATGAAAAATTTAAAAATAAATACAAGATTAAATTTGATTTATTGGCGGATGAAGAAAAAAAAGTACTTAAAAAATATAAAGTTTGGGCAAAAAAAAAGTTTATGGGTCGAGAGTTTTTAGGAATAGTTAGAACTACTTTTCTGATCGACAAAAAGGGTAAAATATTAAAAATTTGGAACAATGTAAAAGTTAATGGACATGCTCAAGAGGTCTTAGAAACTTTAGAAAATATTAATAAAAAATGAAAAGGCCCCGTTTCCGAGGCCTTCTGTTAACTAACTAGAGAGAGAGATTATAGTTAATTCTTTTTTTAATTTTAGAGGCTCTTCAATGAGATAACGACATGGAGATCGAAGAGCCTCTATATTACATGCAATTAGTCACGTATTGCGTATGCTATTACTCCTGTTTCAGTTACGTCAGTACCTTTGGCTTCAGCCTCTTTACTTAGTCTAATTCCAAAAGTAGCTTTCATAGCAGAGAACACGATGTACGACACCACAAATACAAAAATGTTAATTGATAGTACACCAATTAATTGAGCACTAAAAGATGCATCAGTGTTTGTTAATGGCACAGCTAATGTTCCCCATATTCCAGCAAACATGTGAGCCGGAATTGCACCTACTACATCGTCAAGTTTGAAACTAAAAAGTAATTTAGTTCCGAATACAACGATTAAACCACCTACAGCTCCTATAAAGATAGCTGCTAAAGGCGATGGTGCTAATGGTTCAGCTGTTACAGCCACAAGACCACCAATTGCTCCGTTTAACATTTGAATAACATCAGTTTTACCAAACATTAATCTTGTGATTATTGCAGCAGCCATTACACCACCAGCAGCAGCAAGATTAGTGTTAATAAAAATACTTGATACAGCAACTGCATCATCAAATGTTCCAATAGCAAGTTGAGATCCACCATTGAATCCAAACCAACCCAACCATAAGATGAAAACACCAATTGTTACTAACGGAATTGATGAAGCAGCAAAAGGTCTAATTGCTTTCGCCTCACCTTTGCTACCGAATCTTCCATATCTAGCACCTAACAACATAATACCAGCTAAAGCAGCTGCACCACCTGTTGAGTGAACTAGTGTTGAACCAGCAAAATCAGAGAAGCCTAGTTCTGCTAACCAGCCTCCACCCCATTGCCAACCCATAACGATTGGATAAATAATTCCAGATAAGATAGCTGCAAATAGAAAGAAAGGCCAAAGTTTTACTCTTTCAGCCATTGCTCCTGAACAAATTGAAACTGTTGTTGCACAAAAAACCATTTGAAAATACCAGTCAGACCCGTCAGCATATCCAGTATCGACTGAACTCGCATCTGACCAAGGTGTGAATGTTCCAATATATCCACCCTCAGGTATACCGTACGCTAAGTTATATCCGAACAACCAAAACATAATTCCAGCAATTGAGTAAAGACCAATGTTCTTTGCACAAATTACAGAAACACTTTTAGAAGTAACCATACCAGATTCTAGCATCGCAAAGCCCGCTGCCATGAACATGACCATGAAACCACACATTAAAAATAATAGTGAATTGAATATAGCTTGAACTTCAGCAGAAACTGTTGTCTCTGCCATACCCGCACTACTCATGTTTAATAAAAATATCAAACTAAGAACTGGTGCGGACATTTTTTTTATAAATTTAGTCATAAGACCTCCACTTGTTTAAATGATGTCTTATAGTTTTATTAAAATTTAAAAGTAACGCTGATTAGGAAAAGTGGCTATGCATTTTTTGCATATAGTAACAGCCCTAAACATGTTTTTAACACGTTAGGGCTGTTTAAAAAAAAATATTATCTGTTGAATACTTCTTTTAAAGCTTTGGCTGGTAAGAATTTTACCTTTTGAGAAGCAGCGATTTGAATTTGCTCACCAGTTCTAGGGTTTCTTCCAACTCTTGCTTTTCTCTTAGCAACTTTGTAAGTACCAAATCCAGCGATTTTTACTGAATCATCACCTTTTAGAGCATCTAAAATAGTGTTGGTAATAGTATCAAAAGTTCGCTCAGCATCTGCTTTACTCAAATTTAATGAGCCAGAAAGCTTTGCAATTAGTTGTTTTTTGTTCATTTTAGCTCCGGTTTTGTTGGTTAATATTTATACTTGTCATAAACGTTGATAAATCAAGCTTTTTTTTAGTGTTTATTTTTTTAAAACACACCATATCTTGTAAAAACTTAAATAAACCTTGAATTTATTAACTTTTTTAGACTTTATGATTTATGAATTACCTAAATAAACCTAAGTCTTTAAGGTCATTAAATGTGGTGAAAAACATCAATGATAACAACAAAAACAAACCGATTCGAAAAAAACCTTCTTGGGTTTTTTGAGACAACGGTCGACCTAAAACTTTCTCAAATGCATAAAACATTAAATGTCCTCCATCCAACATTGGTATTGGA
>CACBWE010000020.1 GCA_902542855.1 uncultured Pelagibacteraceae bacterium
TTTAAACTGTTTAAATTCCCTAAATGCAATAGAAACTTTGAAAATAATTAAGAAAATTAACAATTCATGAAAAATATTTTTAAACCTTCTTGTCAAATGAGAAGAAAAGAGCTCAAAGAAGTAAATAAATGTATTAAAAGTTTAAATTGGTCTTCTTTTAAAGGAGCAACTGAGGGATGGAATATAAATAGATGTATTGGTCTTACAAGCAAAGAAGCTAATAAATTAAAACCTCTTGAAGTAAGATTTTTAGGTGGAAAATATGTTAGGAAATTAGAATATAATTTTTCAAAAAAATTAAATTCAAAATTTGCCATTTCAGCAAACTCAGCCACTTCTTGTTTAACATTAGCACTTGGAGCCTTAGATATAGAACCTGGTGATGAAGTTATCGTTCCGTGCATGTCCTATATTGCTTCAGCAACTGCGATCTTAACATATAATGCAATTCCAGTTTTTTGTGAAGTTGATGAAAATACATATTGTATTGACATTAATGATTTAAAAAAAAAAATTTCTAAAAAAACTAAATGTATAATAGTTGTACATTTGGGAGGTAGTGCTGCAGAAATAGATTCTATTATAAAGATTGCAAAAAAATTAAAAATTAAAATTATTGAAGATACATCTCAAGCTCCATTCATAAAATATAAAAACAAGTTCCTAGGAACTTATGGAGATGTAGGAGTGTTTTCTTTTACAGAAACTAAAACTATTACATCTGGTGAGGGAGGAATTCTAATAACTAATTCTAATAATTTAGCACAAAAAGCCAGGTTAATAAGAAATCATGGTGAGGCTGTAGCTGATAAAAATTGGTCCGATAAGAAGTTGATTAATATTATAGGTCAAAATTTAAGACTTACAGAAATACAGGCATCAATTTTAATTGAGCAATTAAAAGATCTAGAATTTAGAAATAAACAAAGAATTAAAAATTATCAATATCTAAAAAATAATTTAAAGGAAATAAAAAATTTAAAACAACCAATTACAATACCTAATAGTGTTTACACACCTTATATTGTGAAATGGAGATGGCAAAAATCTCAAAAATTAAAAATATCTAGAGACCAGCTTTGTAATAAACTTAACAAGTTAGGTATACCAGTTACCAAAGGTTATGGAAAACTTTTACATGAGAACGAAATATTTGTAAGGAAAATTGCTTATGGAAAAAAAAATTTTCCATGGTCTTTGAGTAAAAAAAAATATTATTATGGGAGAGGAACATTAAAGAAGTCTGAAGCAATTAATAAAGAATTTATATGGTTCAAGTATATTAATTACCCAAATACATTAAAGGAAATGAAAAAAGTTGTAAAAGCTTTTAAAAAATCATTAAAAATATAATTTAGCTATTTACAAATTTTTATTTAGTGACATATATGAATTAATTATGAAAGAAAACATTATAAAAGATATTAAGAAACAAGATCATTTCAAGGAACTAGTGGTATCAAATACACCAGACTACTTTAAGACTGAAAATTATTTACATTATAGAAATTTATGGAATACATGTCCCTCAAATCATGTAGTTCCAAACTTTCCTATTAATCTAGATTTGCATATTACCAACAAATGTAATTTGAAGTGTCCATTTTGCCCAAGAACCTGGAATGATTTAGCTGGTGGCTTTGAGACTTATGGATTTATGTCAATGGAATTATATAAAAAAATTGTAGATGAGGGTATAAAAGAAGGTGTTAAGGCTTTGCATTTTACAGCAAATGGAGAACCTTTGTTACATAAAGGTCTCGAAGAGATGATAAAATATGCAAATGAAAGAGGTATATTGGAAGTTATAATACATACCAATGCGGTTGGTTTATCAGAAAAAAGATCAAAATCACTTCTAGATGCAGGAGTTCACAGATTGGCAATATCATTTGATAGCCCAGAAAAAGAAAGTTATGAAAAATTAAGAGTCGGAGCAAACTTTGAAAAAACTCTAAGAAATATAAAAAGATTTGTTGAAATAAGAAATAATCAGAATAAGCAATTGCCAACGGTTAGAGTTCAAATGGTTGATCAGGGAGACAATATTCACCTGAGGGAAAAATTTGATGAGATGTTTGGTAATATTGCTGATAGTGTATCACATGTTCCTTATATTGATTATAATGGCGGACCTTCAACTTATGTTGATGAAAAAACTATTGATGGATCAAATATGGCAATAGGTGAAAAAAAACTTAAAGATAATTTTTCATGTTCTTATTTATGGCAGAGACTTATTATTGAGTGGGATGGAATAGTTTATCCATGTTTCTATGGATTTGATATGAAAATGGGATCTTTAAAAGACAATACAATAAAACAAATTTGGCATGGAAAAAAAATGACCGATTTGAGACAACTTCATTCTACGGGAAATTATAACAAGTGTGGTGATTGCAATAAATGTGGTCGACAATTCGAAACAATTGAGGATGATACTTATTTAAGTAGTGATTAGTTTTTTGAACTTATTTAAATGCTAAAATTCTTAAATAGTTTAAATGAAATTTTAGATTTCAAACAAAAAAAAAAGTTTAGTATTTTAATTTTTTTCATAATTCTTAATGGCATAGTTGAAGCAGTTTCTATTGGAAGTTTTTTACCTTTACTATATTTTCTATTTGATCCAAACAATTTTGAAAATTTTACTTTATTTGAATATATCCCATTTTTAAAATCTTATTTTAATGGTAATGAAATAATTACTAAAAGTAAAATACTAAACATTTGTCTTATTGTAATACTAGTAGTTTTCTCATTAAAATTTTTATTCGCAATTGTATTTAATTATTTTCTTCAAAAAACTATATGGGATTTTAACTATGACCTAAGTAATTTATTGTTTAGTAAATACATAAATACTGACTTTGAGATAATTAATGATACTTCTTCAGCGAAAATAATAAGAAATATAAACAACTCAATTTCAGATGTAGTCTCAGGAGTTTTATCAATTTCAATGGTAATATCTGAAATATTTATTTTGATTTGTATTTCATTTTTTTTAATACTTCTTAGCTTTAAAGTATCAATGCTTTTATTGATATTTTTTCTAATTTTACTCTTCGTTTATTATAATGCAGTAAAACTCAAAGTTTTTAATTGGGGAGAACAAAAGCAGATTTATGGAAAACAAAGAATTGAAAAAATGCAAGAAATAAAAAATTTTTTTAGAGAAGTAAAAATTTACGAAATATCAACTAAAATTATAGACAGATTTAAAAAAATTAATTTTCTGTATAAAATTGCAAATCAAAATTACAATTTTTCACTTAGTTTTCCGAAATATTTTTTTGAATTTGTCATAGTTCTAATAAGTTTATCAATACTGTTTTTTTTTCAAAATTTTCTTTATTCAGAATCTTTCTTACCTTTGCTTTCAATATTTACAATAGCAATATTAAGATTGCTACCTTCAATAAATAGAATATCTGTATTGTCTCAAAGTTCAATTTTCTCCAGAGCGCCTCTTTTAGAAGTTAAAAGTGAAATGGACAGAGTTAGAAAAACAAATCCATTAAATATAATAGATAAACTTAATTTTAATAATCATATTATTTTAAAAAATATTTCTTTTAAATACAATAATGTAGAAATTTTAAAAAATATAAATTTAGAAATTAAAAAAAATAAATTTGTTGTTATTAAAGGACAATCAGGCAAAGGAAAATCAACTCTTTTAAATCTTATTTTGGGTTTTTTAAAACCAGTTAGTGGTCAAATTTTATGTGATGAAATTAATATTAATAATAATCTGTACTTGTGGTTTAAAAAATTATCCATTGTCTCACAAGAAACTTTTTTGATATCTGAAAACTTAGAGGAAAACTTATCATTAAATAAAAAATATACATCTGAAAGATTAAAAAAAATATTAAAAGATTTTGAGTTAGATAATCTTAAATTAGAAGATCAAGGTAGTAGATTAGATAATCTTTCAGGTGGAGAAAAACAGAGGATAAATATTTCTAGAGCTTTTTTAAATGATAGTGAAATAATTATTTTAGATGAGCCTACTAGTTCGCTGGATATCAATTCGGAATTAATGATAAAAGATATATTGATTAAATTAAAAGGAAAAAAAACAATTATTTTAGTTTCTCATAAGGATATATTTAATGATATAGCTGATGAAATTTTTGTCTTAAATAATAAAACTATTAATAAAAAAATTCAAAATGTTTAAAGGGAAAAAAATTTTATCAATAATTACTGCGCGTTCTGGTTCTAAAAAATTGAAAGATAAAAATATTTTAAAATTATTTGGCAAACATTTGATTGGCTATACGATTGAAGCATCAATTAAATCAAAATTCATTGATAAAACAATAGTATCTACAGACTCAATTAAATATATTCAGATATCTAAAAAATATGGAGCATCCGTTCCCTTTAAAAGACCAAAATATTTAGCTAAAGACAATTCTCATCACCCAGATGTTTGCTTGCACGCATTAAATTATTTAGAAAAAAAAGGATTTTTTTATGATTATATAATTATGCTCCAGCCTACAAGTCCATTTAGATCAAATATTCATATAGATAAAGCAATTAAGAAATTTTATAACGAAAAAAACAATAGCTTAATTTCATTAAAAAAGCAGGAGTATCCTCCTTGGTGGATGTTTAAGTTTAAAAAATCAAAGATTTTTCCTATATTATCTTACAAAAGTAAAATAAATGTTTTTAATTTAGAAAGACAGCAATTTGATGAAGTTTATAGGCCTAACGGTGCTATTTACATAACAAAAAAAGAAATTTTGAAGAAAGGAAATTTAGTTGATTACAGATCATGTGGATATTTTCTTATGGAAGAAAAAGATTCTATTGATATCGATAGTAAAGCTGATTTTGAATTAGCAAAAGCTATTAAAAAATAATGTTTGATAAAATATATAATAATAAAAAGGTTTTAATTACTGGTCATACTGGATTTAAAGGAAAATGGTTAACTTTGTGGCTTAGTATAATGGGTGCTCAAGTTTATGGATACTCAAATGAGAAAAAATATTTCTCTAATATCTTTTTCAACAAAAAAATTATAAATATTAATGGCGATATTTCAGATTTTTTTAAACTAAAAAAATTAATTAAAAAAGTCAAACCAGACTTTATATTTCATTTTGCAGCTCAAGCATTAGTTTCAGAATCTTATTTGAGCCCCCATAAAACTTGGATATCCAACGTAATGGGCACTGTTAATTTACTTGAGTCTTGTAAAAATATAAAAAAAAAACTTTGTCTAATCTTAATTACTAGCGATAAGGCTTACAGAAATATTGAAAAAAATTCAGGATATAAGGAAACTGATGAATTGAATGGAAATGATCCTTACAGTGCATCTAAAAGTTCAGCAGATATTGCAATTCAATCTTATTTTAAATCTATTTTTAATAAAAAAAAAAATATTAAAGGGGCAATTACTAGGGCAGGAAATGTAATTGGAGGAGGTGATTTGTCCAAAGATAGAATAATTCCAGACTTTTATAAGGCTTATTTAAATAAGCAAAAATTAATTATTAAGAATCCATCGTCTACAAGACCATGGCAGTTTGTTTTGGAGCCTTTATCAGGATATTTATTATTAGGTAAATTATTATATCAGAATAAAATTAATAATTACGAAGCATATAATTTTGGTCCTAAAGTAAATTATAATTTTAGAGTTGTAGATTTAATTAAAGAAATCCAAAATAATAATATTACTCTTAAATTTAAATTAACAAATAAAAAAAATAAATTTAAAGAAGCTAAATTATTAAAACTTAATAGTAATAAAGCTAGAACAAAATTAAAATGGAATTCTGTTTTGACTTTTAAGGAAACAATAAAATTTACGATAGAATGGTATAAGGGTTTAATTCAAGGTAAAAACAACAAAGAAATGAAAAAACTATCTATTTTTCAGATAGAAGAGTATTATAGAAAAGCAAAAAAGTTAGGCCTAGATTGGACAAAATAAAAAAAAAAATAATTAAAAATCCTAAAGGTGATATTAAAAAAATCTTATTACCAAAAAAAAATGATAAAATTGAAGAGGTTTATTTTAATTTTATATTGAAAAACAAAATTAAGGGCTGGATTTATCACAAAAAAATGACTTCAAGATTTATTGTTTGTAAAGGCAAGATTCAATTTGTTTTTTTTAATGATCAAAAAAAAAAATTTGAAAGTATTAATTTATCTGAATATGATGATTTTTTTATTTCTATTAAAGCCAAAACATGGTTTTCTTTTAAAGGTTTAAGTAATAATAATTCATTTATTAACTTAGCGTCTATTAAAAACGATAAGTCTGAGTACATAAAAAAAGATATCAATTATTTTAAATTTTGGAAATGAAAGTTGTAATATTAGCAGGCGGTAAAGGCACAAGAATTTCAGAATACACTAAATCTATTCCAAAACCAATGATAGAACTTAACAAAAAAAAAAAGATTATTGAAAAAATTATTGATCATTATACTTACTATGGTGCCAAAGATTTTATTATTGCAGGAGGCTATAAGTTTAAAAATATTGAAAATTATTTTAAAAGTTTTTCAAAGAAAAATATTTCTATAAAAGTTATTAATACTGGATTAAATACTTTAACAGGAAAGAGATTATTTAAATTAAAAAAAATTCTTTCAAAAGATGAAAATTTTTTCTTAACTTATGGTGATGGATTATCGAGTATTAATTTAAAAAAGCTATATAAGTTTCACATTAGTAGACGAGCAATCCTTACACTGAGTGCAGTTAAACCACCTGCAAGGTTTGGTGAAATTTTTGTAAAAAAAAACCTGATTACAAATTTTAAAGAAAAACCACAACTTCAAAAAGGCTGGATTAATGGAGGTTTTTTTGTAGTAAATAAAAGAATTTTCAACTTTTTAGATAATAGAAATGTCATGTTTGAAAGAGATCCAATGAATAAGCTAATTAAAACTAAAAAAATATTTGCCTATAAACATAGAGGTTTTTGGATGTGTGTTGATAATTTAAGAGATCTAGAAAATTTAAAAGAATATTTAAAGAAAAATCCAAGACCATGGTCTAATGAAAATAGAAAATAGTTATAAACCATTAGTATCTGTTATAATAAATTCTCATAATGGTAAAAATTATTTAAAAAATTCAATCGAATCAGTTTTAAATCAAAGTTACCAGAACTTTGAAATAATTTTTTTTGATAATAATTCAAATGACAATTCGAAAGAGGAGATTTTTAAATTAAAAAATAACAAAATTAAATATTTTTATTCAAGTAAATTTATAAAACTTTACAAGGCAAGATCTTTAGCTGTTGAGTTATCTGAAGGAGAAATTTTAGCTTTTTTGGATGTGGATGATTGGTGGGATGAAAGAAAATTAGAATTGCAAGTTAAGTTATTTAAGGATGATAAAATAGGTTTTTCATGTACAAATTTTATAATCAAAGATGAGATAAATAATTCTAGCAAACTCGCATTTAAAAAATTACCCAGTGGTGAAGTTACTAACGCTTTGCTTGAAAAAAATTTTATTGGAATGTGTACACTAATGGTAAGAAAATCTGAATATTTTAGTTTAGAGAGAGGTTTTAATCATAAATTTGAAATTATTGGTGATTATGATTTAACCCTCAGATTATCTCTTATAACAAGATTAGAAAGTTTAAATTATAATTTATCATTTTATAGATGGCATAACAAAAACTTAAGTAATAAGAAATTTGATCAAAATATTTCAGAATTAAGATTTTGGTATGATGAAAATAATATTTATTTTAAAAAATTCAAAAACTTAAAATACTTTCATGATTTTATAAAATTTTATGAGCTAAAAAGTATGATTAAAAAAAAAATAAAAATTATATCTCTATTTAAGAAGCTTTTTTCAATAAATTTATTTTTCTTTGTAAAATTTTTATTAATTAAGATAAATCACTAATTATGATTATTAAACCAAACTTTTTCATTTACATATGTGATATGACTGGATATAATTTTAACTACTTTATCTGATACATTGTCAAAGTTATAATCACTTACTGTAAAACTTTTTTTGTCAAAATTATTTACTGAAATTTTTATTGAATTAAGCAAATTTTTAAAATTTCCGTCAGACTGAACAACTACACCATTCTCCATACCTTCAGGTCTTTCATTAGCACTTCTTATTGTGACTGAGGGTATTTTTAAAATTGAACTTTCTTCAAAAATTGTACCACTGTCTGATATTGTACAAAATGCATTTATTTGTAAATTAATATAATCTGAAAAACAAAACGGTTTTAAATAACTAATTTTATTATTTTTTGAAATTTTAAACTTTTTCATTCTATTTCTTGTACGTGGATGAAGAGAAACAATTATTTTTTTTGTTCCATATTTTTTTCGTATTTCGTATAAACCCCTAATTATATTACTTAATTTCTCTTCGGTATCTACATTTTCTTCTCTATGAAGACTTATTAAAAAATATTCATTTTTTATAAGTTTCAATTTATTTAATATTTTTGAATTAAAAATTTTTTTTTGATTTTTTTCAATTACTTCTTTCATATTAGAGCCAATTTTAAAAATTGTTTCAGGCTTAATACCCTCTCTAATTAAGTTATTTCGTGCATGATCTGATATAACCATATTTATATCACTTAAATGATCAGCAATTTTTCTGTTCAATTCCTCAGGAACTCTCTCATCAAAGCATCTGTTTCCAGCCTCGAGATGAAAAATTGGAATTTTCTTCCTCTTTGCAGGTATAATTCCTAATGAAGTATTGGTATCACCATATATAACTATAGCATCTGGTTTTTCTTTTTCTAAAATTTTATCGAATTTATAAATAATATTTCCTATGGTTTTAGAAAGATTTTTGTCAGCAACATTAAGAAAATGTTTTGGTTTTTTTATATTTAAATCTTTAAAAAAAATTTTATTTAATTCATAATCATAATTTTGACCAGAATGAACAACTACATGATTAAAATTTTTATTTAACTTACTTATCACAGAGGACATTTTAATTATTTCAGGTCGTGTTCCTAATAATGTTATTATCTTAAACATACTTTTTGAGTATTATTTCTAATTTTTTACCTTTTAGTATATTGGTATTATTAGAATTATATTCCTCTAAATTTTTATTTAAATGTCCTTTCGTAAAATATTTTGAATAATTTAAATCTCTTGTATCTGGGGATATTTTATAAAAATTTTTAATACTAAATGATCTATACATTTCTTCTTTAGATACTAAAGTTTCGTATTCTTTTTCTCCATGCCTTGTTCCAATAATTTTTATTTTAGATTTTGATTTCTTCATTTCTATTAATTTTTTTGCTACGTCTTCAATTAAAGCAGATGGAGATTTTTGTACAAAAATTTCTCCCTGTTTCCCATGTTCCATTGCGTATGCAACTAAATCGATAGATTCATCGAGTGACATCATAAATCTAGACATTCTTTTATTTGTAAGTGTTATGTTTTTACCTTTTTCAATTTGATCAATAAACAATGGAATTACTGACCCTCTAGAACCCATAACATTTCCATACCTTGTTACACATAAAGTAGTGTCATTTTTATTTAAGTTTCTTGATTTTGAAATCAGAACTCTCTCAGCCATTGCTTTGCTTAAACCCATGCAATTTATTGGATACACAGCTTTATCAGTACTCAATAAAACTAATTTTTTCACTTTTTTTTTTATTGCATTGTCTATAATGTTTTCAGTACCTATTATATTGGTTTTAATTGCTTCCAGAGGATAAAATTCACATGAGGGAACTTGTTTGAGAGCAGCAGCGTGAAAAATATAATCCACTTTAGTACACGCCTCAGTTAAACTTTTATAATCTCTAACATCTCCTATATAAAATTCAATTTTTGGATGATTAACTTTTTTTCTCAAATCGTC
>CACBWE010000021.1 GCA_902542855.1 uncultured Pelagibacteraceae bacterium
TATAGCTAAGTTGCAATCTTTAAACCCTGCTCCAGTTGCTTCTCTAAGTTTTTTTACTTTTTCAATATCGCTCATTAGTTTAATTTCTCCATCTTTCCTTTAGAAAATTTTTTCTCTAGTTTTTCTCTATCTAATTCCTGAATAGTTTTTGTTTTATCTTCTGCTTTAACATCTTTAGCTTTATCTTTTTTTGTTTCAATCGCTGGCGCATTACTTTTTGCGCTATTAATTGTTTCTTTGATTAAATTGCAATAAAGATCAATAGCTCTTCTGGCATCATCGTTTCCTGGTATTGGATAGTCGATATTATCAGGATTTGAATTACTATCTAGGATGGCTATAATTGGTATACCTAATTTAGATGACTCAGCTATAGCCAAAGACTCATAATTAGTATCAATTACAAAAACTAAATCAGGAACCTTTTTCATTTCAGCTATACCACCTAGTGATCTTTGGAGTTTGTCTTTCTTGACACTCATTTTTAAAAGTTCTTTTTTAGTAAAACCCCTGTTCTCTGCAACTAAATCGGTTTCTAACTTTTTTAATTTTTTAATTGAGTTTGAAATTGTTCCCCAATTTGTAAGCATGCCACCTAGCCATCTGTAATTCACAAAATATTGATCTGTTTCTTTTGCGACTTCCGCTATGGCTTCTGAAGCTTGTTTTTTTGTAGAAACAAATAAAATTTTTCCATTATTTGCTATTGTATTATAAACTTTTTCAAGTGCTACCTTGGTTAATTCAAGTGTTTGAGTTAGATCTATTATGTGAATTGCATCTCTTTTACCAAAAATATATTTTTTCATTTTTGGATTCCATCTTAAAGTTTTGTGTCCAAGATGAACGCCTGCTTCAAGTAATTGTTGTATTGTAACGTTAGGTATTTTCATATTTATTCCCGGTTAAGCCACCACAGTAATTTCCAATTAAGGACCGGAGGTATAAAACCAACAACTGTGTGCGTGTTAATTAAATTTAGGGATTATTTACAAATATTTACTATATTTAACAAGTTATTATTTAGTTAATTATTGCCTGAATTTCTTGATTTCTTAAGAGATTTAGAGCTTTTCTATCTAATTTACGCGTATTTTTTAATCTAAATTTAAGAATATTACCTTCATTAATCAAATTAATATTTACAACAGTTTTACCAGCATCACTCAAAATTGTAGATATTTTTTCAATCTGCTTTTCAGAATTAAGCTCGAATAAAACCTCGTTAATTGGACTATTAAATAAATCTTTAAGTGAAGCTATTTTTCGAACATTAATTCTAGTTAGTCGATTTTCATCATTAGAAATATTTTTAAATAACGTTAAAATAAGAGAGCTACCCTCTTTCAAAATTTCTCTATTTAACTCTAAAACATCTGAGAAAATAAAAAGTTCAAATACACTTGATAAATCAGTTAATTTTAAAACAGCATAAGAATTTCCTTTTGCAGTTTTTCTTTCTTGAACCTTTAATAAGGTTGCCGCTATGTTTGAGTCTTTTAACTCTTCTTTTGAAATGAAACTTGAATAATCTGTTATTTTATAATCATTAAAAATTTCTGTAAATTGATTTAAAGGATGATCCGAAATAAAGAAACCTACCGCCTCAAATTCTTTTGATAATCTTTCTTCAAATTTCCAATCTTCAACTTTAATTATAATATCATCCTGAGCACTTTCGTCTTCTGAAAATAAATCAATCTGATTAGCAGATTTATTATCAAATATATTTTTGTTTTTAGCTATCATTGCTGGTATAGAGTTATACAAAGCTTGTCTATTTGCATTTAATTTATCAAAAGCACCCGCTTTAACTAAGCCTTCTAATTGAAGTTTATTTATATCTTTTGGATTTACTCTATTTATGAAATCATTAATTGATTCAAAATTTCCGTTCAAAATTCTTTCATCCACAATATTTGATATTGCTTCAAAACCTACAGCTTTAATGCCACCTAAAGCGTAATAAAATTTATCATCTATTGTTCTAAAATCAGCAAAACATTCATTTATATCAGGACGAATAACTTTGATATTTAATCTTTTTAATTCTTCATAAAATTCACTTAATTTATTTTGATTAGATAAATCCATAGTCATTGAAGCAGCAATGAACTCTTTTGGATAATATGTTTTTAAAAATGCAGTTTGGTAAGAAATAATTGCATACGCAGCTGCGTGACTTTTATTAAATCCATACTCTGCAAAAGGTTCTATTTTTAAGAAAATGCCAGCAGCTATATCTTTTGCTATTCCATTTTTAATCGCTCCAGCAATAAACCCTTGTTTCTGTTTTTCAAGTTCTGCTCTTTTCTTTTTACCCATTGCTCTTCTCAATAGATCAGCTTGTCCTGCCGTAAATCCTGACAATTTTTGTGCAATCTGCATTACCTGTTCTTGATAAATAATTACACCATAAGTTGGTTTTAAAATATCTTCTAGAAGTGGATGTAAATAATCAGGTTTTTGCTTTCCATGTTTGCAATCATTATATGTTGGAATATTGCTCATTGGTCCTGGTCTGTATAAAGCAACCAATGCAATAATATCTTCAATATGATTTGGTTTCATTTGGGTTAAAGCTTCTCTCATACCGGCACTTTCAATTTGGAATAAGCCAACCGTTCTACCTGTTGACATTAAATCAAATACTTTTTGATCTTCATAATTAATTTTTTCTATATCAAAATCTTTAATTTTTTTTCTTATTAGTTTCTGGGTATTGTTAATCACAGTAAGTGTTTTTAACCCCAAAAAATCAAATTTTACTAAACCTGCATTTTCTGCAGAGTACATATCAAATTGTGTAGATGGTAATAATAGGTCTGAAGAAACATCTTTATACAAAGGAACAACTTCAGTAAGTTTTTTATCTGCTATTACTACTCCAGCAGCGTGAGTAGCAACGTTTCTGTTAAGACCTTCTAATTTTAAAGATAGATCAGTAAGTTTCTTTACCCTTGGATCATCATTAATAAGTTTTTGTAATCTTGGTTCTCCTGCAATGCACTGAGTTAAATTTTGTGGTCTAGATGGATCAAAAGGTATCATTTTAGATATGCTATCAACAAATCCATAAGCTAAACCCAAAACTCGGCCAACGTCTCTAATTACCATTCGGGCTTTTAATTTACCAAATGTTATAATGTGAGCTACGCTATCTTTATATTTTGTTGTTAGATACTCAAAAACTTGATCTCTTTTATCCTCACAAAAGTCTATATCAAAATCTGGCATTGAAATTCTATCTGGATTTAAAAATCTTTCAAAAATAAGATTAAATTTTATTGGATCAACATCTGTAATTGACAAACACCAAGCCACTAACGAACCAGCACCTGAACCTCTTCCAGGACCTACAGGGATATCATTATTTTTAGCCCATTTTATGTAGTCAGCAACTATGAGAAAATAACTAGAATATTTCATTTCTATAATAATAGAAAGTTCATGATTCAGCCTGTTCTTATATTCTTTATAAGAATTGTTATTTTCTAAACCATCATCGCTTAAATTAAATATTTTATTGAATTTATCTTTTAATCCTTTTATTGAGTCTTTTTTTAAAATTTCATCTGCGCTCCCATCTTTATCACTACTAATATTAGGTAAAATAGGGTCAGAAAATAATGGTCTATAGCTACATCTTAATGGAAAATTATAATTATTTTCTAAAGCCTCAGGTAAGTCAGCAAATAACTCGGACATCTCTGAGTTAGTTTTAAGGTAATGCTGATCAGTTAATCTTAACCTGTTTTTTTCATTTATATACGTCTTGTTACCAATACAAATTAAAGCATCATGTGCTTCATGCATTTCTTTATCTAAATAAAACACTTCATTGGTTGCAATAATAGGTATTTCTAAATCTGATGATTTTTTTAAATTAAATTTTTCAAACCCAATTTCGTTTGGATCATTATGTCTTTGAATCTCTAAATAAAATCTATCTCCAAATGTATTTTTAATTTTACTATAAAGATCATTAATTTCAGTAAACTTTCCTTTATCAAATAATTTACCAAATAGACCAAAAACAGTTCCAGAAAATACAGCTACACCTTCAGAATTATTTAATAATAATTCAAAATCTACATGCGGGTCTGATAATTCATCGTTTTTTAAATACGAAAAAGATGAAAGTTCTATTATATTTTTATATCCAGCTTCATTTAGAGCGAACAAAGGGAGTAAACCTGTTGTATATCCGATTTTAAAATTAATTTGAGTTCCGATTATTGGTTGTGTTCCAGACTTTGAGATCTTTTCAGCAAATTCGAGCGCTCCACATAAATTTGAAGTATCACACAAACCAAGTGATTTTATTTTATTTTTCTTAGAATATTCTTTTAAATCATCAATTCTAGCTGCTCCTTCGCAAATAGAATATTGGGTATGAATTTTAAGATGATTGAAATTTTGGGAATGAGACTCAGGCATTAGATGATTTTATACTACCATCTATCATCTCCAATAGGCAATCTGCCTTATTAGCAAAGAATCTATTATGAGTTGCAAATATAATAAGTCTATCGGACCTTTTTTGTTTATATAAAAGTTCAAAAATATCTTTTGCAGTTTCCATATCCAAACTTCCAGTTGGCTCATCTGCTAAAATAATTTCAGGATCATTTACAATTGCTCTTGCTATAGCAACTCTTTGAGCCTCACCACCTGATAATTGTGACGGAAAGTGATTTGCCCTGTTAGAAAGACCAATTTTTTTGAGCAATTTTTCTGCATTAGAGATTGCTAATTCTTTATTGTCATTAATAGCAAGTGAGGCCAAATATATGTTTTCTAAAGCAGTAAAATCTGGGAGAAGATTATTTTGTTGATAAACAATTCCTATTTTTTTGGATCTATAAACATCATTTTTTTCAGATAAATTGAAATTTACAGGAATTTTATCAAAATGGATTGAACCAGATGATGGTCTATCGATCAATGAAATTAAATTTAATAGAGTTGACTTACCTGACCCAGATGGACCCACTATAGAATAGCTTTTGCCTTTATCAAATTTTTGAGAGAGATTTTTTAATACTTTTACTGTTTTTTCAGTTTTAAAAGTTTTAAATATTTTTTTTAATTCAAGAAAATTATTCATATTTTAAAGATTTAATTGTGTCCAGTTTGGCTGCTTTAAATGCAGGAAAAATTGAAACTATTATTGTTATAATTATTGAACAAATTGATATTAAAAAAATTGATTTTGGATCTATTTCTGAAGGCATCTTACTTAAAAAATAAATCTCTTCTGGAAATAAACTTATATTAAATGTTGAGCTAAGGAATTGTCTAAAATTCTCTATGTAAAGAGAAAACGTTACACCTAAAAAAATTCCGAAAATAGTAGCTGATGTTCCTATTATTACACCTACTAAAAAAAATATTTTTACAATTGATTTATTTAATACACCAATTGACTTTAAAATTGCTATATCTCTTGTTTTGTTTTTAACTAAAATTGTTAACCCAGAAATTATATTAAAGGCTGCAACAATTATTATTAAAGATAGGATAATAAACATTACATTTCTTTCTACTTTTAAGGCAGAAAATAATGAACTATTCATATCAGCCCAACTAACAACAAATTCTTCATTAAAAATTTCTTGGACAATAAATTTTTGCTGTTCAATTTTATTTGGGTTTTTTAAATAAATTTCTAAATTTCTATCCTCCGTTTTATAGTCAAAAAAATCCTCAAGAGTACTTAAGTTAATAAATGCAATATTATTATCAAACTCGGCCAAACCACTATTGTAAATTGATGCTACCAAAAAAGTTTTTTGTTTTGGCATACTACCAATAATTGTTTCTATCCCTGATGGTGAAAGTAAAGTTAATTCATCACCTATTTTTATATCTAAAGAAAAACTTAATTCATTGCCTATAGAAATATAGTTTCTATTTAATTGATTTTTGTTCCCTTTAAATTTTTCATTTTTGACAATTTCTAAACTTGGAAAGTCATTCGTTTTATATCCACGTAATATTATACCTTTTGATGCATCGTTTTTAAGTATAATAGCTTCACCAGAGTTGCTTAAAATAATATTTTCTGAAATTAATTTTAAATTTTTTTTATTTATTTTTTTCTCATCAATTGGATTTCCATAAGTTTTTACAGTTATGTGTGAGTTAAAGCCTACTATTTTATTAATCAGCTCAGTCCTAAATCCGTTCATAACTGACATCACAATAATAAGAACTGCAACTCCAAGACTTATTCCTATAAAAGAAAAAATAGATATAACATTCAAAAAGCCATCTTTTTTTCTGGCTTTTAAAAATCTAAAAGTAATTTCTTTTTCTAAAGTAGAAATCAAATTGAATTTTTTTGTTTAGTTAAAATTTCTATAATTTTACTTAATGGTAAATTTTGAGTTTCACCACCGGTTTCCTTGAACTCTAATAAATCACCCTCACTTTTCTTTCCAATAATAATTTGATATGGAGCACCAATTAAATTCATTTTTTTAATTTTTGATGAGAAATTCTCATCTGTATCATCAATGATTGCATCAATATTATTTTTCACTAATTCTATATTAATATTATTTGCTTTATCTAATGCTGAGGTGTCATTTTTATTTATCATAGGTATTAAAGCAATATCATAAGGAGCAACAGACAATGGCCATTTCATGATTTCATTTTTTTCATCATATTTTGCCTCAATTATAGCCCCTACTAACCTTGATACACCAATTCCATAAGAACCCATTTTAACAAAATCTTTTTTTCCTCCAGGTAAATCAACAGATGCTCCCATTGGTTCAGAATACTTGTCACCAAAATAAAATATATGACCTACTTCGATACCCTTTGTAATCAATTGATTTTCCTTAGAAACAATTTTTTCAAACTCTTCTTTATTAAACTTTTCATCAGTGACAGCATAAAACTGTTCATATTTTTTTCTCATACTTTCCAGTGATACTTTTTCTATTTTAGTATCATCACTATCAAGATCGAATATTCTCTTATCTGTGAAAATTTTACTTTCTCCAGTATCAGCGAGAATAATAAATTCATGAGATAAGTTCCCACCTATAGGTCCTGTATCAGCAGCCATGGGTATTGCTGTCAAAGATAATCTTTTAAAAGTTCTCAAATATGAAAGAAAGAATTTATTATAAGAAAAAAAAGCTTCTTCATCTGATACATCAAATGAATAGGCATCTTTCATATAAAACTCTCTACCACGCATAATTCCAAATCTAGGTCTAATTTCATCTCTGAACTTCCATTGAATATGATACATAAGTTGTGGTAGTGATTTATAAGATTTTATTGAAGATCTAAAAATTTCAGTAACTTGCTCCTCATTGGTTGGTCCATATAACATTTCTCTATTTTGACGGTCGGTTATTCTTAACATTTCTTCACCATAATCGTCATAACGACCACTTTCTTTCCAAATTTCGCTGGATTGAATTGTTGGCATTAATATTTCTTGAGCTCCAATTTTGTTTTGTTCTTTTCTGACAATGTCTTCTATTTTTTTCATTACCTTAAAACCTAAAGGTAACCATGAATAAATTCCTGCAGAGGCTTGCTTAATCATGCCTACTCTCAACATCAATTGATGAGATTTAATTTTTGCTTCTGAAGGATTATTTTTTAATATTGGTATAAATGAATTTGATATAAGCATCTCAATTAATCATATTTCTTAAATTTAAATATTCAAATTTAATTAATAAGTAAATTATTATGAAAATGACAGTAGTAATTCCAGTGCAATAAAGGAATTTTTTCAGCATTTTTGGATTTTCAGGTGAGCCGGGATCCTCACCATCAATTTTTACAGTCTTTGTTCGATTCACATCAATAGGTAAAATAGCAAAAAAAACTATCCACCATATAATTATATAGATAATAGCTAAGCCTGTTGCGCTCATTAAATTCTTACTAAATTGATATTGGTAAAAGGTTTTTTTCCTGTTCTTTCTTTAGAAAATTTTCTGCAAGCAATTTTTAATGCATCAATAAGATTGTGTTCTTGTTGTTTACTTCCAACTTTAAAAGTTCTTGATATTATTTCTATTTCTTCTACTAACCCATAAGTAAACTCATCTTTATCTTCGATTGGCAAGCCTCTAAAAGAAAGCACTGGATCATTATGTATGTTACCCTTTGGTGTTATCATAATAGTTACCTCTAAATATCCATTTGCACTTAAATTTTTTCTATCTTTTATCGATTGTGAATCTGGATCAACACTAACACTGCCGTCTAAGTAGAGTCTACCACTTGGCGCTTTGTCATATACTTCAGGTTTTTCACCTGGATATAACTTAACGATATCACCATTTTCTACCTGAACTGGATGTGGCACTTGCATTTCTTTTGCAAAATTAATGTGTTCGATCATATGTCTATGTTCACCGTGCACAGGTATTACGCATCTAGGTTTTACCCATTGATACATCTCTTTAAGGTCCTCTCTATTTGGATGCCCAGAAACATGAACAAACTCAGTTTCTTCAGATATTACTTCTATACCATCCTTAACAAGTTGGTTGTGAAGTTTATAAAGTTTTTTTTCATTACCAGGTATGATTTTTGAAGAAAAAATGACAGCATCGCCTTTTTCAATAAAAACATCTGGATGAACATAACTAGAAATTCTCATCATTGCACCCATTGGTTCGCCTTGACTTCCGGTACATAAATACACAATTTTTTCTCTTGAAAAATTTTTAGCTTCTCTTGGATCAATTGGCTCAATTGTATTTTTTAAATATCCACATTGACGTGCAGCTTTATAAATACGATGCATTGATCTACCAACTAAAGAGATTTGTCTTCCTGTTTGTTCCGCACAATAAAAAGCTGTCTCCATTCTAGCTACGTTGGAAGCAAATGACGTTATGATAATTCTTTTTTTCAATCGTGACATAACGTTTAACATATTTTTTCTTACATCTAATTCTGAACCTGATCTACCGGAGCTAAAAACATTAGTTGAGTCACAAATCATTGCTAGTACACCTTCTTCACCAATTTCCTTTAATCTTTTTTCGTTTATATTGTCTCCAATCAAAGGATTTGGATCTACCTTCCAATCACCAGTATGCAAAATAACTCCTGCAGGAGTTTTTATTCTAAGTCCGTTTGGTTCTAATATAGAATGCGTTAAAGTAATGTATTCAATTTCAAATGGGTCTAAAGAAACTTTTCCATTTAACTCAACAATCTGTAAATTATTAGTTATATCGATTTGTTTTTCTCTAAATTTTTCTCTAATTAATACAGCTGTGAAAGGCGTTGCAAAAATTTTACATTGTAATTTTGGCCATAAATGAGCAATTGCACCAATGTGATCCTCGTGAGCATGTGTTAAAACTATTCCTAATAAATTATCTTTTCTTTCAACTATAAATCCAGGATCTGGATAAATTAAATCAACACCTGGAATAGTATCATCTGCAAATGTCACCCCTATATCAACCATAATCCATTTATGATCACTGGGCTTCCCATAGCCGAACAAATTCATGTTCATGCCTATTTCACCTGATCCACCTAAGGGACAAAATAATAGTTCATCTTTCATATTGTTAAATTAATTTTGAAATTTTTAATAAGCCTTCAATTGTTATATCTTGGTTATGACTTGCTTTCGTTTTTATTGAGTTTTTAAATAAATTTGAAAATCCACCAGTAATAATTAC
>CACBWE010000022.1 GCA_902542855.1 uncultured Pelagibacteraceae bacterium
GGAACACCGTTATTGGTCCAGATTTTCATAATTTATTTTGGATTAGGACAAATTGAGTATTTAAGAACAACATTTATATGGGTAATTTTAAAAGAACCTTATTGGTGTGCAATAATAGCATTTACTTTAAATACTGGCGCATATACATCTGAAATTTTAAGATCAGCATTTCAAACAATAAAACCAGGTATAATCGAGGCTGGAAAAAGCTTAGGTATATCAAATAAGATAATCTTTTATAAAATTCAAATTCCAATTGCTATTCGGCAATCACTCCCAGCATACGGAAATGAAATTATATTGATGATGAAGGGTACTTCACTAGCAAGCACAGTTACACTAATGGATTTAACTGGTGTTGCTAAATATATAATTTCTACAACTTTTAAACCAATCGAAGTATTTATTGTTGCTGGTGGAATTTATTTATTTATGACTTTTATCATTCAAAATGTAATTAAATATTTAGAGAAAAAATACAGCTTTCAACAATAAAAATGTTTTTATCAAAGAAACAAATTAATAATTATCAAAGTGATGGTATAATAATAATTAAGGATGTATTTAAAGATTGGATTGAGCCGCTTAGAAAAGGATTTCAAAAAGTTTTAGATCATCCGAGTAAGCATGGAAGAGAAAATGTAACTGATTATAATGGAAGATTTTTTGAGGATTATTGTAACTGGGAGAGGATAGAAGAATTTAAAGATTGTTTATATAATTCACTTGGAGCTCAAATAGTTGCAGAAGCAACTAATTCTAAATCTACTCAAATTTTTCATGAACATATTTTTATAAAGGATCCAGGTACTCTCAAAGAAACACCTTGGCATCAAGATATGCCGTATTACTGTGTTGATGGTAACGATACTGGAAGTTTTTGGATTCCATTAGATGAAGTTGATCATAAAAATAATCTTAAATTAATTTTAGGTTCTCACAAATGGTCGAAGTTAATTAGACCCACAAAATGGTCAAATAACCAATCTTGGTATGATGATGATAGTGCTTTTATGGATTTACCTCCTTCAAAAGAATTTGAAAAAAATATTTTAATTCCAGAACTAAGTTTAGGGGATGCTGTTTTATTTAATTTTAAAACAGTACATGGTTCAACAGGAAACAATTCCTCTAAATCACGAAGAGCATTTTCGATGCGATTTATAGGAGATGATGTAAAATATATTGATAGAGGTGGACCAACTTCACCTCCATTTGATGGAATCAATTTAAAAACAGGGGATTTGATGAGAGATGATTGGTTTCCTAAAGTTTTTAGTAGCTAGTATATTCTTTAATTTCTTTAATACTTGATCCAGTGTGATTATTCATTTCTAATTTAATTTTTGCACGATCATCATTCAAAAAATGAACATCCCTAGATAATTTTATAAATTTATCTCCAAAATCTTTATTTTTTTCACAGTCTCTTTTGTCATCCTCTATAACCCAAAGTTTAGCATTAATTTCTTTTAAATCTTGGAACAGTTTATTTAGTTTATCGTCAGATTTAACATTTTTTTCTAACTGATCTTTAAGAATCGAATGTTCATTAGATATGAATTGTAGTTTTTCAGGGTCTTTAATTTTTTCTTTTTTAATTTCTAAGATTGAAATTTTGTCTAAAAGTTCACCAACTGATACTTCTACTATAATTTTATTCATTAAATTTTATACTATGTTAAATTGTTAAAAATATGTCTAATATTTTAATCATTAAACATGGATCTTTGGGTGATATAGCTCAAGCTTGTGGTGCAATTCAAGATATTTCTGAGAATCATAAAGGAGATGAAATTTATTTGCTCACAACTAAACCATACCTTGATTTATTTAAAAAAAATCCACATATTTCTGATGTTATTTTAGATAAGCGATTATCAAGACTGAACCTGATTTACTTATATTCATTAATGAAAAATATAAAAAAATATAATTTCTCTAAAGTTTATGATCTTCAGAACTCAAGTAGAACAGCTTTTTATAAAAAAATTTTATTTTCAAAAGCAACAAAAGATACTTGGTCATCTACTGATACAACATTACCCGAAGGAACCACAAAAGAAGATTTTGATAAAGACTCTGTTCTATCTAGATTTGATCATCAATTAAAAAGTTCAGGCATAAATACAAATCATACTTTAAATCCTGATTTTTCATGGAGCACAACAGACATATCTCAAATAAAAAATTACCATCAATTAGATAAATATATTCTTCTTTTTCCTTTCTGTTCTCCTCATTTAACTTCAAAGAAATGGCCTTATTATAATGAGTTAATTTCTATGATTAATGAAAAATCAGATAACAAATTTAAAGTAGTTATTGCACCTGGACCGAGTGAAATTAAAGAAGCATCAAATATTAATGCACTCTGTGTTTTAGATAATGGTAAAGCTTTAGATATTTCCCAATTAGCAACATTAATTAAAGATAGCTCATTTGTTGTTGCAAATGACACTGGACCAGCACATATGACAGCTCACTTGGGATCAAAAGGAATTGCTTTATTTGGATCTCATACAACTCCTTTTAAAGTAAGTATCGAAAGAGAAAATTTTAAAGCGATACAGGCTCCTGAATTATCAAAACTGTCAGTAGAAAAAGTTTTTGACAGACTATCTAAAATTATTTTTTAATTTTTAATATCTATACTTTTTCTAATTATTTCTTTTTCTAATTTCATTTCTCTATATGAAATAATTAAAACCCCTAAAAAAATTACACCCGCACCAATCCATGTAAATAAATCAGGTGTTTCATTAAATACATAGAAACCTATCAAAGATGCAAATACTAGACTTAAAAAGGAATATGGTTGAGTGACACTAACATCTACTAATTTATATGCATGATTAATGCAAAGGTGTAACAAAGTACCAAATAAACCTCCAAAAAATAAATAAATTAAAGTCTGTAAACCAGGTGTTTGCCAATGGAACAACGCAATAATGAAACTAAAAACTGTCATGTAAGTGTATCCATAAGATAAAATTGTGATTGAACTATCATCTTTTGCAATGCTTTTTGTAATTATAATCACAACAGACCACATAAAAGAAGAGGCTAGTGCCATATAAACTCCGAGCGAGATATCAATTATTCCCGGTCTTAAGATTATCAACATACCAATAAATCCTAAAACTAGGGCAAAACTTCTGTAAAAGTAAATTTTTTCTCCAAGAAATAAAACAGCTAATATTGTTACTAAGAAAGGGACAACAAATGAAATTGCTGTAGCTTTTTCAATTGGCATCATTACTAAAGCTGAGAAATATAAAAGCATTGAAGGTAAGTTTAAAAAAGCTCTAAAAAAATGTTTTTTATGATGAATTGTTCTGAACACTGTGAACTTTGATTTTAATATGTAAGGCAAAATAATTAGAAAACCAAATAAAAATCTAAAAAAACCAGCAACATAAACATTTACCTCTTCTTGAGCTAATTTTAAAAAAGTTAACATTAATGTGCCGCATAAAACTGAAATTATAATTAATAAAATCGCTAATTTATTGTTTGAAATCAATTTAATATTTTTTTGTAATCTTCAATTATTTTTGACCATTTAAATTTATTCACAAACTCTTTTGCATTTTTTCCAAGTTCTAAATACTTTTTATTTTCAAGCATTGAAATAATTGAAGAATACACCTCATCGAGACTGTTACCATCACATATTAAACCAGTTTTTTCATGATCAATTGCATCTGCAGCACCGCCATCTTTACCACCAATTGATGGAACACCATACTGTGCAGCCTCAACATACGCTATACCAAAACCCTCAACTGATTTTTTATGGATTATAGATGGCATTATAAAAATATTAGATTTAGAAACTAAAGCATTTTTTAAATCATTGCTTATATCTTTAAAAAACATCACTTGTGCTTCAAGATCTAGTTCTTTAACTAGTTTTTTTATATTTTCTTCTTCTTCTCCATATCCAATACAAATGTAAACAATATCAGGATAAATTTGTTTTAAATTTCTCAAAGCCATTACTATTTTTTCATGATTTTTACGTTTATCAAACCTTGAAACTGTGACTAGTCTTGGATTTTTAACTTTAAGTATACTCTCAACTTTATCTAAAGTTTTTTTGTTTAATTCTTCGGCTGGATCCACACCTGGATTTATTACAATTACTTTATTTGTATTAACACCAAGTTCTATTGCTAGATTTTTTGTAAACTGAGAATTTGCTATAACTTTTTCAACATCATTTAAAACACTAATTACCCTTTTATTTTGACCAGAACCTTTAGGATGGTTTATTTCTTTGCTATGAATTAAACAGTATTTTTTCTTAGTTGTTTTAATAAGTTCTAAACTTTTCCAATGATCAGCAATAACACCATCAACTTTATTTTCTTTAATATATTCATTAATTAATTGTGCTTTTCTATATTTCCTAAGTAATTTAATTCCGCCAACTCTTTCGATTGAAAAGGAAGCTTGTTCATCAAAATTTTTGTGACCTTCTATATGATCTGCAAAAACTTTTATCATGAAGTTTTTAGATAATTCTCTTGAAAGACCCCACATTAGATTTTGCATACCACCAAGTTCAGGTGGGAATGATCTAGTTACAATTAGATACATTAATCATACTTCCATTTAATACCACAGCCCGCACTAGGTATTTGATCTTCAGGACCTTTTCCAGTTTCAGCTATTTGTCTCATGGCTGTTAGCAGATCACTTTCTCCATCTTTAACTGGAATAAACTTTCTAAGTTCTCTTAATCGTCCTCTGTACTGAAGTTCTAGATTTTTATTGTAGCCAAAGAAATCTGGAGTACATACAGCATCATAAGCCTTAGCAATTTCTTGAGTTACATCATGTAAGTAAGGAAAATTGAAATGATTTTCATTTGAAAACTTGATCATGTTTTCAAATGAGTCTTCTGGATAATTAACAAAGTCATTTGAGCAGATAGCAACTGAGTTGATACCAATTTTGTTTAATTCACTACAATCTTCAACTAATTCTTTTGTAATAGCTTTTACATATGGACAATGATTACAAATGAACATTATCAAAGTTCCATTTTCACCTTTGATATCATTTAAAGACAGAATTTTATTATCAGTAGATTTTAATTCAAATGGAATAGCTTTTTGACCAAAATCACATATTGGAGTTTGTATAGGCATAATGTAAAATATATAGATTATGTTTTATGATTTAAAAGATAAAAAACCAAAAAACTCTGGCGAAAATTGGGTAGCTCCTAATGCAACCATAATAGGAGATGTTACTTTAGAAAAAAATACAAGTATTTGGTTTAATGCCGTGCTTAGAGGAGATATTGAAAATATTCTTATTGGTGAGGGATCAAATGTTCAAGATGGAAGTGTATTACATACAGACCCAGGTTGCCCACTAAAAGTAGGAAAAAATGTTACCGTTGGTCATTTAGTTATGCTTCATGGATGTACCATTGGAGATAACAGTTTAATTGGAATTGGAGCAGTCGTCCTAAATAAAGCTAATATTGGAAAAAATTGTATTATCGGAGCTAAGGCCTTAATTACAGAAAATAAAGTTATACCTGACAATTCTTTGGTTGTAGGCTCTCCAGGTAAAGTTATTAGAGAAGTTTCAGAGGAAGAAAAAAAAGCAGTGTTTGAAAATACAAAACACTATCAAGATAACTGGAAAAAATATTCAAAATCAATTTTTTAAAGGAGATAAATGCCAGCAGGATATGTAATAGCACAATTGAAAATAACTAATCCTGAGAATTATAAAGAGTATGTTGAAAAAGTTACTCCGCTTGTAAAAAAATTCGGTGGAGAATTTTTGGTAAGAGGTGGTGAATTCCAAATTTTTGATGGCGAGACAAAATTTCCTAGAATCATTGTTCTTAAATTCTCTAGTTATGAGAAAGCATTAGAATGGTATAATTCTGAAGAGTACAAACCAATAAAGCAGATTAGACTAGAAAATTCTGAAGGTACAAATATAATTATTAAAGGTGTATGAAAAAAATATTTTTAATTTTAATTGTTACACTATTTAGTTCATCAATTTTTGCCTCTGATGATAAACCAGGTAGATACTTTGAAGATCAACCAGATGTAAATGATGATTATCAAATCCATTTTATCTATCTTTTAGCAAAAAAAACCAAAGATAAAGAAAGAGATATAAACGGTTGGATAGAAAAAGAAGTTAAAAAAATAGATGATTTATTTTTCAAAATGACTGGAGATAAGCAAAGATTAAAATTTGATTATCGAAAAGATGGTAAGCTTGATATTTCATTCGCAAGATTGGATCGTAAGGCAAGAAAAGGTGGGTGGAATGTAAATTATCCAGATTATTATTTGCAAAAACAAGGATTTAATAATCCTAAAAAATTGTATTTTTCTTTTACTGACGCATCAAGTGGTGATGGAGGTCAAATGGGACCTCATCATGGATATTTATTTATTAAAAGAGCCTCTGACCAAATAACAAAAATTTCAATCCATGAATTGCTGCATGGTAATGGGTTTGCTATGCCTTGTACCAAAGGAGTTAAAGACGGAGCTCATTTAAGCACAGGTATTCTTAGTCATGATCTATCTGCAAAATTTGGTAAAGCAGTTTATGATCATAAAGATCCAACCTGTCCTGATTTAAAAGATTCTGTTTATTTAACACCAACATCTGAAACACCATTCGATCCGTTACAAATTGCATGCGCATTAGGCCAAAAGAAAAGAGATCAGCCACCAGGAAATTATGAAATACCAGCCAGATATACTCATAAGAAATTACTTAAAGGTAGAAAAAATGAGTGGTGTACTTATAAATTAACTGAGTATGCTAAAGAAGATTGGTTTAAGAAGTGGAAAAAATAATATTTTATTTAATTAAATAAGAGATCATTGACTGAATAAACTATCAATCCAATTATTATTACAAATAAAATTAAAAAAGATAATTGTCCACTTAATCTTGATTTAATTTTAGTTTTACCCTCTTTAAATTTTTTAAAATGAATACTTCCAAATCTCATTACAGCCAATCCTAAAATTATAAGAAATGCTGTGAATATATATCCAGTAACCATCTATGGAACTAACCAGGTGTCTTTATTATTTTCCAAATTAAACTTTGCTCTTCGGTGGCCTTTAGCTGCTAAGTAAAGCCATTCTATAGATTTAATCTTACACTGAATGACAGTAAAGTTTTTGAAACCTTCTTCACTTTGTTCTTTAGTGTAATTAAAATTATCTAATTCTGGTTTTAGTCCAGAGGTTGGTAAATCTGACACAGTTCCAGGTCCATTATCAACTAAATAACATTTTCTACTAATATGTTGGGTTCTAGACCAAGATTCTTTTGTTACTTCATTATTATGATTAATTATGCATTCTACTTTTAATCTAACCTGTATTTTTTCATCTTTATCATAAAACAACATTGCAGCATTTTTATTTGCTTTTAGCTTTTCTATTTTATCTGATCGAATGTCACTATGATATTGCACTATATTGTTTGACTGGTCTGATTTTCTTAAAACTACAATTCTTCCATCTAAGTCAGATTGATCTCCACAAATAAATACAGGTATTCTAAAAGGAGAGCTTCTGTCTTTCACAGCATTATCCAGCATTGACCAAATTTTCTTTTTGATCTCTGCAAAGTCCTCGTAGTAAGGAACTGTATCAGTCACAAATATTATTTTTTCTTTTTTAATCTAGCAATCAAACCTGAACTATCCCAACGGTTTCCACCCATTTCTTGAACTTCAGCGTAATAACCATCAATAATTTCTGTTATAGGAACAGGCGAGCCATTTTTCTTTGCTTCTTCAATTGCAATTTTTAAATCTTTTCTCATCCAATCAATAGCAAAACCATAATCAAATTTATCATCTGTCATAGTTCGGTATCTGTTTTCCATCTGCCAAGATTGTGCTGCACCTTTGGATATTGTTTCCATCACTTTATCCATATCTAAACCTGCGTTTATTCCAAAATTGATTGCTTCTGACAAACCTTGGACTGTTCCAGCAATACACATCTGGTTCATCATTTTTGTTAATTGACCACTTCCGCAAGGACCAATTAATTTTACTTTTTTGCTATAACAATCAATTACAGGTTCAGCCTTTTTAAACACTTCTTCATCACCACCAACCATTACTGTTAGTATTCCACCTTCAGCGCCAGCTTGACCTCCTGAAATAGGAGCATCTAGAAAACTAAACCCTTTATCATTTGCTTTTTTATTTAATTCTCTTGATACTTCTGCAGATACAGTTGAGTTATCAATAAAAATAGACCCAGCTTTTGCTGTGTTAAATAATCCATTTTCTCCAGTTGCTACTTCTCTTAAATCATCATCATAACCAATTCTTGTTTTTATAGTTACCGGTAGTTTTGTAACTGATTGCATTTTACTTAAACAATCTGCCACTAAATTTGGCTCTTTCATTAAACAAGCACCAAATCTATTTTTTTCTACTTTTTTACTAGGACAACCTAAGTTAAGATTGATTTCATCATAACCAAAATCTTCACCTATTTTAGTGGCTTCAGCTAAAAGTTTTGGAGCAGATCCTCCTAATTGAAGTGCTACAGGTTTCTCATTAATATTAAACTCTAATAACTTTTTTTTATCTCCTCTATTTATAGCTTCATCGACTACCATCTCAGTGTAAAGAAGAGTGTTTTTGGATATTAATCTTAGAAAAAATCGTTCATGACGATGCTTGCTATGCCATGGATTGCAACTGGATCTTTTGTTTATCAGTCTTTTATATCTTCATCTAAAGAATGGGGTCCCTATGTGATTGCTCAATCATTTATGGCTTACTCAATTTTATCCGTGATCACTCTTTTTATATCTGGTTTTTTAATTGATAAATTTTCAAGTAGAAAATTATTAATCTATATGAATATCCCACTTCTTTTTGGTACTGTAGTTCTATACTATTTTGATGCATCGCTGTCTTCTTTTGTATTTTTTGGTTTAGTGGGGGTAACCAATGGTTTGGCAAACGTGCTTGGTTCCTCAACTTGGGCTGAGATTTATGGTGTTAAATATATTGGGTCCATAAAAGCCTTAACAACTGCATTGATGGTGTTTTCAACAGCATTTGGTACGGCTCTATTTGGCTTTCTGATTGATATTGGTTTTTCAATTGAGGATATAGCCGTTGTTTCAGGAACTTATATCTTTGGATCAATTATTCTTCTTTATTTAGTTAAAAATAAGTTAAATCCTCATTATTTATAAAAATAGGCCTTGATTTTTAAAGACTCACTGTGTAGATACTCCGCATGGCTAGAGTTACTGTAGAAGACAGTATAGATAAAGTAGAGAGTCCTTACGAATTAGTACTTGTTGCTAAAGAGAGAGCTACTCAACTTAATGCAGGAATAGAACCAACAATTGATAGAGATAATGATAAAAATACAGTTATTTCATTAAGAGAAATTGCCGAAGAAAAAATTAAAGTTTCAGATTTAACTGATAGCGCAGTTTACAAACTTAGAAAACATGTCGAACAAGTTGACGATACTGCTGAGGATGATGAAGAAATAGGTGATGATTTTGAAAATCTTTACAAAGGTGAAATTTCAAAAAGTGGTACTCCAATTT
>CACBWE010000023.1 GCA_902542855.1 uncultured Pelagibacteraceae bacterium
AATCCTTGTTCTATGACAAATATATTCTGGGCACCTATTGCTAAAATTAAGCTAATCCCAGTAAAGAAGCCTAATACTAGGTATTCCATTTAAGTTTTAGACTATTTTGGATTTGCAGTTAAAGTTTTAATTTCTAAAATATTTTCGTTTGGATCTTTAACAAAGAAAGTTTCTTGCTCGTATTTTGTTCCTTTAAATCTCAAGTAAGGTTCATCATAATACTTGGTTCCACTATCTTTTAATCTTTGTTTTAGAGCATCAAAGTCTTTTCTGGATAAATGAACACCAAAATGAGGAACTGAAACATTTCCCATATCTACATCATGTCTCTCATTGTCTAATTTATGTTCACTCTTATGCAGAGTTAATTCATTGCCCCAAAAGTCTACATCTGCCCACTCTTGTGCTGAGTTATCTAATCTACATCCCAAAGTTTCACTGTAAAACTTTTTTGCAATCTCTAAGTCTCCACACGGGATGGCTAGATGAAAACAATTGGTGTTTTTATACATTTAAACCCCTTTAAATTAAGCAATTAAGTACTATATAAGGCATATTATTTTTTAATCAACAGCAACTAAACTAAAGAAATATGAGTGATTTTTTACAATCCATAATTGATAGAGATCCTGCTGCAAGGTCTAAGTTAAGTTTAATATTAACTTACCCTGGTGTTAAAGCAGTTTTTTTTCATCGAATTGCAAATTTTTTTAGTACTGCAAAATTCCATTTGATAGCAAGAATCATTTCTCAATTTTCAAGATTCTTAACTGGAATAGAAATTCATCCTAACGCAAAAATTGGAAAAAATTTATTTATAGATCATGGAATGGGCGTTGTGATTGGTGAAACTTCAGACATTGGAGATAATGTAACTATCTATCATATGGTTACGTTAGGTGGAATTGCTCCAAGTATTAATTCAAATGATCAACGAAATATGAAAAGACATCCTACTATAAAAGAAGATGTGGTTATTGGTTCAGGTGCACAAGTTTTAGGTCCTGTGGTCGTTGGCAAAGGTGCTAGAATTGGAGCAAATGCAGTTATTACGAAAGATGTTTCAGAAAATGCTGTAATGGTTGGAATTCCTGCAAGAAGTGTTGGAATAGCAGATAGTGAATTTAAACCTTATGGAATTACGTCTGATAGTGATAAAAAATCAGATAATGAATAATACCCAAAACGATTTTATTTCTGGAATAGGAAATACTCCATTAATTAAACTCAGAGCAGCATCTGAAATTACTGGGTGTAACATTTATGGAAAAGCAGAATTTTTAAATCCTGGAGGATCAGTAAAAGATAGAGCTGCACTTGCATTAATTAAAGACGCTCAAGAAAAAAAATTAATTTCTAAAGGTGGGACTGTTGTTGAAGGAACAGCTGGTAATACAGGAATAGGTTTGGGTCTTTTAGGTAATTCTCTTGGTTACAAAACTATAATTGTAATGAATGACAATCAGACACAAGAGAAAAAAGATTTACTTCGAAATCTTGGAGCTGAACTAAGATTAGTTCCACCAAAGCCTTATAAAGATGACAACAACTTTGTAAAAGTAGCAGCAAGACTTGCAGATGAACTAAGACCTACAAACAATAATGGGGTTATTTGGGCTAACCAGTTTGATAATACTGCAAATGCTAGAGGACATTATGAGGGAACAGGTCAAGAAATCTGGGAACAAACCGATGGTAAAGTTGATGGTTTTGTTTGTTCTTCAGGTACCGGAGGGACAATTTCAGGTGTTAGCAATGCTCTTAAAGAAAAGAACAAAGATATAAAAATTTATTTATCAGATCCAAAAGGTTCTGCTCTTTATAATTACATTAAAAATGGTGAACTTAAATCGGAAGGTGGTTCAATTACTGAAGGTATTGGCTCAAGTAGAGTGACTGCTAACTTTGGTGAAGCCAAAATTGATGACGCATATTCAATTGATGACCATGAGGCTCTGCCTATTCTATATGATTTAATTCAAAACGAAGGTTTAAGTCTAGGAACAAGCTGTGGGATAAATATTGCAGGAGCAATTAGAATGGGAAAAGAGTTAGGGCCAGGAAAAACTATTGTAACTATTCTTTGTGATAGAAGTGACAAATACGCAACTAAAATGTTTAATAAAAAATTTTTAGAAGAAAAAGGTTTGCCGATACCTAATTGGTTTTAAATATAAATTTTATCAGCTAATCCGTAAGTAAGAATTGCACTTAAAATTGTAAGTACCCCAGCAGCTATTACACCTTCACTGTTAGTTTTTTCAGTGTGTCCAAGTTTATTTACATAAATAGTATAAATTCCAAATATTAAGTACATTAAATTTTGAACAAATACTAAATTAAAGAATGCCCATGTTCCATTTACTCCACCATCTCTTACGAACATGATATAAAGAGCCATTAAGAAAGACCCAACAAAAGGAGCTCCAAAAAATCTTGTGATCACTGCTGCTGAATGATCGATGTTATATTGATCCATAAAACCCTTAGTTCCAACTATAGCTCTGAAAGCATAAACAGCATAAACAAGGAAATGAACAACAAAAATGATTAGATAAACAATTCCGTTAAATTTTTCGATCATAAATAATTATTATCAAATGTTTAATTTAAATTATATAGCATAATCGACATTTTTTACACTCTCAAAATGCATATCTGTCGCGCGTTATAAACACAAGAGACTCATTGTTAAAAATGTAACACTCTTTTAAATAATTTATTAATTACAACTTATTAGGAAAATAATGAAAAAAATAATTTTCACGTTTTTATTGTTTCTGCTAACAGCAACTTCACACGCAAAAATAAGTAATAAAGAAATATCAGAATCTTTAAAATGTGCAGGAATTTTTACATCTACTCAATTTATTAAACAAGGTGAGCTTCCAAATGGAGATTTGGCTTACAAAGAAAATAGTCTGGCTGCAGCAAAGGTTACTAGAGAATTTCTTACAAATGAGGGTGTTTCAGAAGATAAAATAAATTCAAGTATAAATTCTACTGTTGATGAAATGTTTGGTAAACCTTATCAAAAAACTTTAATGGATAATTGCTATGCATTTATTTTCAAATTAATACCAAATGGTAAAGAAAAAGTAGAGGAGACTTCGAAAACAATTTATGGAGGATAGTATATGATTATAAAAATAGAGGAAAATATAAAATCGTTTTCAGCATGGAGGGATATGGTTAAAGCTAATGCTGAAAAAATTAAAGGATTTGGTGCAACCATTATTTTCGCTGGTGTATCAAAAGAAGATGCTTCAAAATTTACAGTGATTGTAAAATATGCAACTATGGAAGGGTTTGAGGCATTTAAAAATGATAAAGAGCTTCACGCAGCAAGAGCTGCAGCTGGAGTTGATTTAGACTCAGCAAAAATCACTCCAATGGATGGGGACTTTATGGAAAATTTTTCAGGATAATAAAATAGGAGGTTAAAATGAAAGATATCTTAGTAGTAGGAAAGTTAAAAGAAGGAGCCTTTGAAAAGTTTATGGGCTTTATGCAATCAGATGAGGGTATGGCTGAAAGAAAAAAAGTTGCGGATGTTTCAAAAACAATAGCTAGTGTCTCACCTGATAAATCAACAATAATGTTTAAAATTGCAGTTCATGACATGGCAGCACTTCATTCATTTTTAGATGGATCAAATCCAGTCTCAAAACCTGTGTTTGATGAGGTAATGACTGGTTATGAAATTTATGAATTAGCTAAAGTATAGTAGAAGGCTAAGGCTACACATACAGAATAATTTCTGCTAGACTAGGTTACTAAATTATTGGTAACAAGGAGGAATAATGTCTAAATTTTATGTAATTGGAAAGGCAAGTCCTGAGTTATTAAAAAAAATGCATGCTGACCCTGCTGCAGATAGAGGTGCAGTAATGAAATCCATGTGTGATAGCTTAGGCGTAAAAGCTATAAGTTACGAGTGGTTAAGAGGACGTTTTGATGTCCTTTTTTGCGTTGAAGGAGATTACGAAAGTGTTCTTGCAATGAAAGTAACTGTTTTAAATAGTGGAATGATGTCGGATCTAATGGTTCATGAAGTATTTGATTACAACAGTGCATTTAAAAAGGCAGCTGATGTTTCAAAAAGTTATAAAAAACCAGGAGAATAAATAGAAAGGAATAATATGTCGATATTAGAAAAATATAGTGCTGCAATAAAAAATAAAGATGAAGCAACGATGAATGATCTTTTGCATGATGATTTTAAATTCACAATGCATAAGTCAGGAAATGTTTTAGGCAAAGGTGATGTTATTAAATGGGCAATGAGCGGCGACATAAATCAAGATAAAGTAAGAGTTGTTTATGAAAATGACGAAGTTGGTGTTCATCATTCATTTGTTACTTTTGATGATGGAAATGTGGAGGCTGTAATGGCAGTTTATAAATATGATAATGGAAAAATTGTTAGTTTAGAAACTGGTGCTACACCTATGCCAAAGTAAGTGAGTGGTATTGATTTTTATTTTTCGATAGGGAGCACTTACACCTATCTGTCTGTAACTAGAATACTTGATGTTGAAAAACAACATCAAGTAAAATTTAATTGGAAACCTTTTTCAGTTAGAGCAATTATGAAGGAAATGAATAATATCCCATTTCCAAAAGACAAAATTAATAAAGTCAATTACATGTGGAGAGATATTGAAAGACGAGCTGAGGGATATGGATTTTTTGCTAAGACACCAGTTCCATACCCTTTATCTGAATTCGATTTAGCAAATCAAATCGCAATTCTTGGCTTTGAAAAAGGTTGGGGAGAAAAATTTGTGATGCTGACTTATAAAAAATGGTTCCAAGAAGGTAAAGAACCTGCAATTGAACCTAGCATTAATGAGGTTTGTGATGAATTAAATTTAAATAAAGATGAAATCATATCTGAGGCAAAATCAGAAATTATAGAGGCAAAATATAACGAAAACACAAATTCAGCTCGTGAAAATAAAATTTTTGGTAGTCCATCTTTTATAGTGAAAAATGAAGTCTTCTGGGGAGATGATAGAATGGAAGATGCTATAAAATGGTCTTTTAAATAATTCTATATATTCTCCCAAAATTCATTTAAAGTTATTGTATGAGTCTTGCTAGTTCATATTTATTTTTAGGTATTGCAGTATTTTTAGGTGTAACTTCAAATAGTTTTGCAAAAAGTGCTGAGGGTTTTACACTTCTTGTTCCAAGCATAATTACAGCAATTACAATTGTATTGTGTATGTATGCACTTTCATTAGTAATGAAAAATATTCCTATGGGAATTACTTACGCTTCTTTTGCGGGACTTACAATTATTGCAACAGTCATTGTTGGTGTAATTAAATATAATCAAGTTCCAAATTTATATTCTATGATAGGCCTAGCATTTATTATAGTTGGGGTATTAATGGTAAATTTATTAGGAAATCAATAATATGAAACCTTTGTTGGGTTATTTATTTTTAGCTTTAGGTATTTCTTTTGGAATTGCATCTAATAGCTTAGCCAAAATTTCTGAAGGATTTACAAAATTAACTCCTTCTGTTTTATGCATTCTATTTATGTGTATTACAATGTTTTCAATTGCAAAAGCAATGCATGCTCTTCCAGTTGGTTTTGCTTATGCAACATATAGCGGGCTAACAGTAACGGGAGTTGTTCTATTTGCAGTATTAAAACTTAATCAGGTCCCAAATATTTACGGAATTGTAGGAATAATTTTAATTATTGTTGGTGTAATTATGGTTAATTATCTTGGACGACTAAACTGATATTTTTTTAAAATCTCTGGAAGTCTATGATTTCCATCATCATTTAATGGCAACTCAAATTCTTCCTCAACATTTTTAATATCTAAAGGCGAATATAAATGCGGATACATATCTCCATTTGAAGCCTGTTCCCATAGTAAGTGCTCAAGTTTAAATGCATTCACTTTTAATAAAAGTAAATTATCTTTTTTTGGATAATGTCTTCTTAGTGTTTCCTCTACTTGATCTTCTTCTGAGAAATGTATGTAACCGTCTTCAATATCTTTTTTTGATCCTCCATAAGTTCTAGTTTGTTTAGCTTTTTGCCAATCGTCTTTATCAATAATTTTGAAAATAAACTCTAAATTCATTTTACCAAGAAGAGTTTGGACCTTTTAAGAATTCTTTTTCTTCTTCGGTAGATTCTCGTCCTAACATTTCATTTCTATGTGGATATCTATGAAATAATCTAATTGCTTTTGTATGATCCTGCCAAAACTTTTTTATTTTATGATATTCTTCATGCTCTCTTAAATATTTATTTAATAAATAATATGCCATTTCGTGATCACTAATTTCCTCACTATGAATTAAAGGTAATAGCATAAAAAATCTTTGATCAACATTCATGGCTTCTAAATAGCCAGAGTAAACTGCATCATTTACAATTAATCTTGTTTTTTGGTCCTGATCAAAAGCTTTTTTATCACCTCTAAATAAATTTCGAGAAAACTGATCAAACAAAATTACAAGAGCTAAGCAGCTCATTGGGTTATCTTGCCAGTCGTCATACTCATTATTACACGCAAGCTCATAATCTTTTAGAAAATTGTCTCTGATTTTTTTATCAAAGATTTCATCTTTTTTGAAACGTGTTTCAAAAGGAGTTTCTTTAAACCAAAAATCTAAAATAACTTGTGCTCTTTCTGGTATCATTTTGATACTGGTTTTAATAATTTTAGAAAATTATTATGAATTTTTTTATTTGAAGAGACCAGGATATTTCCAGCATTAGTAGCATCTCTATTATCCCAGGTACTAATGATACCACCTGCTGCCTTAATAATTGGTATTAGTGGATGAATATCCCAAATTTTATTTGAGCACTGTATTACTATATCAACTCTTCCCTCCGCTAAGTGAGAATAACTTAATGCATCACTGCATGGAAATTGCATTAATTTCAAAATTTTTGGAATTTTTTTTTGTTTGTTTAATGACAACCATCCATGAAATGCTGCAGAAACCTTTACATTTTTAAACGTAGCTTTTTTATTTACTGATAATTTTTTCTTTTTTCCTTGAGAAATGACATAAGCAATTTGATCAGAATAATTTAAATAATATTTTTTAAGAACTGGAAAGTTTGCTAATCCCAGAATTGGTATTCCCTTAAAATTTAATGAAATTAAGTTACTCCAAGTTGGGTTTCCTATAACGTATGATCTTGTTCCATCTATAGGGTCAATTACCCAGGTATAATCACTTTTTGAATTTGTTGAACCATATTCTTCGCCAATAACTTGATGTGTAGGAAATTTTTTTTTAATCCTTGAACGTATAAATTTTTCAAAAGCTCTGTCTGAAGTAGTTACTGGATCATAACCTTTTCCTTTAAGCTTGTTAGATACTTTAAAGGTTCTGTTCAATTTTGAATTATAGAACTTAGTTAAATCCTTTGCTAATTGATTCAAAAAACTAGCGTATATAGGGTATTTTTTTCTATCAAAATTAATCACACAGAACTCATACTATTTAATTTATGTTGATTAAAGTTAAATTTTAAATAATCCTCAGGTGGTAATTATGAAAATTGAGCTAAATCAAAATAAAGTTTTTTATAATAATGGATCTGAAAAAAAAGAAATTCACCCATTCTGGTTACGTGAAAGAGTAAATGGTGAAGAATACCTAGATAAAGGAACTCAACAGAGGCTTTTCGATCCTACTTCCTTAAGTAGTGATATTTCAATAAATAAAGCAAATATTAATGAAA
>CACBWE010000024.1 GCA_902542855.1 uncultured Pelagibacteraceae bacterium
AAGTGATCGTTATACCCAGAAATCACAAAAAACCTGCCTTTTTTGAGAAATTTTTTCAACTATTTAGTTAAAATTGTTTTTTAACGTAATATTAGTTGTTTTTAAATTTTTCTTGTTTCAATTTACAAGTTCAGGGTGTCCTACTTAACTCAAAAAACAATTAAAAATAAAGTTTCATTTAGTGGTGTAGCACTACACAGTGGTTTAAATGTGAATGTTACTCTCAAACCTGCTAAAGAAAATTTTGGAATAGTATTTAAAAGAATAGATTTGCATAGCAATAATATAGTTTATCCAAACTTTATGAATGTTACCAACACCTCTTTAAACACTACAATAGAAAATGAATTTGGTACCAAAGTGTCAACAATTGAACATTTAATGGGAGCATTATTTGGACTTGGAATAGATAATGCTTTGATTGAAATAGATAATGTTGAAGTCCCTATTTTAGATGGTTCAGCGAAAATTTTTATTGAAAAAATTATATCAGCAGGAATTGATGTGAGTGACTCACCAATTAAAATTATAAAAATAAATAAAGAAGTAGAATATTCAGATGGAGAAAGATTTATATCAATTAAACCTTCAACTCTAAGTTTGGATATTGATTTTGAGCTTAAATATAAGAATGAATTTATTGGGAAACAAAGAAATAAAGTTAAAGTATATGAAGATGATTTAACTGATGTTTTTAACTCAAGAACTTATTGTTTATTTGAGGATGTAGAAATTATAAAAAAAAAAGGTCTAGCAAAAGGTGGTAGCTTAGAAAATGCAATTGTTGTGAAGGACAGAGAAATTTTAAACCCTGGAGGATTAAGAAATAATAAAGAATTTGTAAATCATAAAATTTTGGATTGCATAGGTGATCTTTATACGTCTGGTTATAGAATGATAGCTAGTGTAGTTTGCTCTCAAGGAGGTCATTACTTAACTAACAAGGTTTTGAGAAAGGTGTTTGAAAATAAAGATAATTTTTCAATTTTAGAAATCAAAGAAAAAAACCTTCCACATACATTGATAAACAGAAGTCTACTTAAATCTATCGCTTGATATTAAAGATAGTATTTTATTTTTTTTAGGACTAAGTATAACTTAAGTATGAATATAATTAAGTTATTATTATCATTATTTTTAGTAATGTTATCTTTGTCATGCGCAAAGAATGAAAATAAAATTTCTGTAATTAAAGAAAAAAATTTAGACTCTCAAGTTTTAGAAGCCTATGAGGAAGGATTGAAATCACTTAATGAAGGTGATGTTATTTTTGCAGCTAAAAAATTTAATGAAGCTGAAACATTATTTCCACAATCAGCATGGGCACCTAGAGCAGCACTAATGGCGGCTTATTCTTATTATACTCAGGATTATTATAATGATGCTATAGCTGAGTTAGAAAGATTTTTAAAAGTATATCCTAGTTATAAGGATATAGATTATGTTTATTTTTTACTTGGTGTTTCTTACTATGAGCAAATTGTTGATGAAAAAAAAGATCTTCAATCATTAATTAGTGCTAAAAAATATTTCAAAATAGTAACTGAAAATTATCCTAATACAGAATATTCCCTAGATGCTGAATTTAAAATTGATTACATTAATGATATTTTAGCTTCAAAAGAAATGTATATTGGGAGGTATTATATTCAAAGAAAGAAATGGATCCCAGCAATTAACAGATTTAGAACAGTAATTGAAGAATATGAAACTACAATTTATACTGAGGAAGCACTCCATAGATTAGTTGAGGTGCATTACAAAATTGGATTAATCGAGGAAGCAAAAAAGTATGCAAAACTATTAGGATACAATTATCAATCTTCAAAATGGTATGAGCAAACATATGCTATTTTTGATAAAAAATATGCAGAAAAAAAAAGAAATAAAATGAAAATAACAGAAGATAAGAAAAACTCTTTAATTGAAAAAATTAAATCTCTTATTAATTGAGATGAACAAAAATAGAGTAATTAAAAGTTATAATGATAAAATAAAATCATTAAAAAAATTTAACAAATATTATTTTGAAAAAAATAAACCATTAGTAACTGATGGAGAATATGATAAATTAAAAAATGATATTTTAATATTAGAAAAAGAATATACATATCTAAATAGTAAAGATTCCCCATCTAAAAATGTAGGTTATAAGCCTTCAAAAACTTTCAAAAAAGTTATGCACAGAGCACCAATGCTTTCTCTCTCAAATGCATTTTCAGAGGAAGATTTGTTTAGTTTTGAAAAAAAAATATTAAATTATTTATCTAGAAAAGATAGTCCTCAAATTTCTTATAGTGCTGAGCCTAAAATTGATGGCATATCTGCTTCACTCACTTTTAAAAATGGAAAATTTATACAAGGACTATCCAGAGGCGATGGGAAAGAGGGAGAGGATATTACTGAAAATCTAGAAACAATTAATGATATCCCAAAAAAAATTTCATCAAAAGAATTTCCTGAAGAAATTGATATCAGAGGTGAGGTATTTATACAGAATAGTGACTTTAAAACCTTAAAAAATAAATTTGCGAATCCTAGAAATGCTGCATCTGGTTCACTAAGGCAAAAAAATCCAAAAGAAACTAGTAAAATTCCATTAAAATTTATTGCTTATACCTTTGGATTTGAAAATGGGTTAAAAGTTGAAAATCAGTATGAGTTTTTAAATAAATTAAGCGAATGGGGATTTAAAACAAATCCCTTAAACAGACTTGTTCTAGGTGTTGAAAATTTAATGAAAAATTATAAAGAAATTGAAGATCAAAGAGCAAAATTAGATTTTGATATTGATGGTATTGTTTACAAGATTAATGATTTTAAATTACAAAAAAGACTTGGAAATGTTGCAAATGCCCCAAGGTGGGCAGTAGCACATAAGTTCTCATCGAGTAAAGCAATATCTGAAATTTTAAATATCGATATTCAAATTGGCAGAACAGGAGCATTAACCCCAGTCGCAAAAATTAAACCAATTAATATTGGTGGTGTTTTAGTTTCTAATGCAACTTTACATAATGAGGATGAAATAAAAAGAAAGGATATTAGAGTTGGAGATACAGTTACTGTTGAAAGAGCAGGAGATGTTATTCCTCATATTTTAACTGTTGATAAAAAAAGGAGACCTAAAAAAAGTATTAAATTTACTTTTCCAATTAAGTGTCCATTTTGTGGTTCAAAAACAACAAAGGAATTTAATAAAATTACAAAAAAATTTGATGCTGTGAGAAGATGCTCAAGTGAAGGATACTATTGTGATAAAATTTCAATAGAGAAATTAAAACATTTTGTTTCAAAAGAAGCCTTTAATATAGATGGACTTGGAAAAAAAATAATTGAGGATTTTTGGAATTTAAAGTTCATAAAATTTCCACAAGATATATTTAAATTGGATTATAACAAAATTGAAAAAATTGAAGGTTGGGGAAAATTATCAGTTGAAAATTTAAAGTATTCAATTAATCAAAAAAAAAATATTTCTTTAGAGAGATTTATATTTGCTTTAGGCATCAGACACATAGGATTGGAAAATGCAAAATTATTATCTAAGTATTTTATATCTTTTTCAAATTTTCAGAGTTTATCTATAAAAAAAAATTATAATGATATATCAAATCTAGATGGCATCGGTGAAACACAAGTAGGTTCGATTAAAAGTTTTTTTTCAAATGAAATTAATCTAAATGTTTTAAAAGAATTGGGAAAAGTTTTGGTGATAAAAAATGCTACAAATAAAAAAAGTGATGGTTTGTTAAAAGACAAGTCTTTTTTAGTTACTGGAAAGTTAAATGGAATTAGTAGAGCTGAAATTAAAACATTAATAGAAGAAAATTCAGGAACTACAGTAAGTAGTATTTCAAAAAAATTAAATTATTTAATTGTGGGAGATAAACCAACTAAAAGGAAAGTGTTAGGTGCCAAACAGTTAAAAATTAAGATTATTAATCAAGATGAATTTAATCAGATGTTAAATAAAACTAGCTAACCATTTTCTCTCATTTTGAGTTAAATATTTTGAAATTTTTGAATAAACATCTAAGTGATATTTAAAGAGATAATTTTTTTCAGAAATTGTCAGTAAATTATAATTTATTAGATCTTTTTCAATGGGTGCCATTGTTAAATTTTCAAAAATTAAATTTCTATTTTTTTTTTTCACATAAACTAAATTTTCAATACGAATTCCAAATTTATTTTTTTTGTAATATCCAGGCTCATTGCTTAATATCATTCCTTCTTTTATTTTCACTTTATTTATTTTTGTAATTGATTGTGGACCTTCATGAACATTTAGAAAAAAACCAACTCCATGACCAGTTCCATGAGCATAATCTAGGTTACTTTTGTTTAAATATTTTCTGGCTCTTTTATCAATTTTTTTTCCAATATTATCTTTATTAATATTTGTAGTGGCTACTGCAATATGACCTTTCAAAACTTTGGTAAAAATATCTTTTATATTTTTACTCTGATTTGAAAAACAAATTGTTCTTGTTACATCTGTTGTTCCATATTTATATTGACCACCAGAGTCGCAGAGGAAAATATCTTTTTGGTTTATGACTCTACAATTTTCTTTTTTAGCTCGATAATGAACAATTGCACCATTTTCTCCTGATCCTGCAATAGTATCAAAACTAGGATAAAGAAAATTTCTATGCATCCTTCTAAAACTTTCTAACTTTGCAGCAGCATCTACTTCATCAATTTTTTTTTTATTAATTACTTTTATCCAATAAAGAAATTTTGTTAAAGCAGCACCATCCAAAATATGCGCATCAATCATATTGCTTATTTCTGCCTTATTTTTGATTGATTTCCAGTGGTAGACTGGATCTTCTCTATCGACTATCTTAAATTTTGATTTAATAATGTTTTCATAAAATATTGAACATGATTTATCATCTATTATAAAACTTTTTCCATTAAGTTTTAATATTTCATTTTGTAATTTATCAATATCCAAAAATTGACTTTTTTTTAAAATTTTATTTTTGAATAAATTTTTGCATCTTTCTATTTTACTTATCAATAAAATTTTTTTTGTCTTATTTATTATTAGTCTTGAATTAGGAACTGGACTATTTGGACTATCACTTCCTCTAATGTTTAAAATCCATGCAATATTCTCTGGAGCACTTATAAATATGTAATCAGTTTTTTTTTTTCTTAAATATTGAGATATTCTATTAATTTTAGAACCTGTACTTTCACCAGTTATACTTTTATTTAAAGAAAAAAAAGGAATAGAAAAACTTTTTTTTTGTTTTTTAATTTCATCAATAAGATTTTGATTAATATATTTAATTTTGCTATGTTTTAAAAAATACCTTTTTATTTGATTATAAGTAAATAATTTTGGATCGATACCTAAAATTAAATTTTTAAATAAACTACAATTTATTAATTTTTCAAATTCGTAAATTTTAAAATTCTTTCCACTCTCAAGTTTACTTTGTATTGTGTACCTTCCATCGGTAAATAAATAGTTTTTATTTTTTAATATTACTGCCAACCCTGCAGAGCCACTAAAATTTGATATTATTTTAAGTCTGTTTATTTTTGAATATTCTGAAAAATAATCGTCATTTTTTGGTATAACGTATCCATCAATATTATGTTTCTTAAATTTTTGTCTTAATATTTTAATGTATTTTTTCACTTAATTCTCTTTTGATATCTTATCCAACCTGGACTTCTAGTTTCTTCTTGAATTTCAAAATCTTGATTAAATTCAAAATCATCAACATTATTAATTTCTTCATCAAAAAAAGAATTTTTTTCTAAATTTTTTTCTGGTAATTCATCTATAAATCTTGAGGCCATACTATCTATCCAGTCTCCTTGATAAAACCTATTCATTGAAAAAGATATTACAGCCTTTTTCTTTGCTCTAGTAATTCCAACATATGCCAAACGTCTTTCTTCTTCTAGGCCTTTTTGACCCTTTTCCTCAATAGATTTTTGATGAGGAAATAATCCTTCTTCCCAGCCTGGAAGAAAAACTACCTCAAACTCTAATCCTTTGGCAGCATGCATTGTCATCATGTTAATTTTTTCACCATCCCACTCTTGGTCTACAGATGTTGCTAAAGAGACGTGTTCTAAAAAGCTTTCTAAATTATCAAATTCTTTCATAGCACTTAATAATTCTTTTATATTTTCTAGTCTATTTTCGTTTTCAAAGTCTTTCTTATTTTTTAACATTTCTGAATATCCAGACTCATCCAGAACAACTTGTAATAATTTAATATGATTTGATTTTTTTAGTACTAAATCTCTTCTCCATTTAGATAAAGAATTTATAAATAAATTTAATCCAATTTTGGCTTTTGGTTTAATTAAATTTTGTTCAAGCATTTTAATTGATGCTCTTTCCAAATTTAAATTATTTTTTTTTGCAAATTCATATATATTTTTTAAAGTATTGTCTCCTATGGATCTTTTTGGATTATTCACAATTCTTTCAAAAGCAAGATCATCTTTTTCCTGATTTATTAATCTTAGGTAAGCTATACAATCTTTAATTTCAGCTCTTTCATAAAATTTTGTTCCACCTAAAATTCTATAAGGCATACCAATTTTAAGAAAACGTTCTTCAAATTCACGTGTTTGAAAAATAGCTCTTACAAGTATTGCAACATTATTAAACGAAAATTTTTTTTTAATAGTCTTTTCTATTTCATCTGAAATTCCAATAGCTTCATCTTTGCCATTTTTAAAACAATTTAATTTTACCAAATCACCTTCATCCATAGTGGTAATTAATGTTTTTCCAACTCTATTTTGATTATTAGCTATTAGTTTGGATGCTACAGATAAAATATTTTGAGAAGATCTGTAATTTTGCTCCAATCTAATTATTTTAGTATTTTTATAAACCTGATCAAATTCTAAAAAATTTTTTATCTCTGCACCTCTCCAACTATAAATCGATTGATCATCATCTCCAACACAGCAAATATTTTTATTTTTTTCTGATAAAAGATTAAGCCATTTACTTTGTATAATGTTTGTATCTTGGTATTCGTCAACAAGTATATATTTAAAATTTTTTGAGTATATTTCTCTTATATCTGAATTAAATTCTAAAATTTTTACAGCATGTAAAATAAGGTCACTAAAATCACAAGAGTTTAAGTCGGTTAATTTTTGTTGATAAATTTTATAAAGAGGAAGTATTGTTTTTTCATAAAGATCTTTTTTGTTAATTATTACATCATTAGGATAAAATCCTTTATTTTTCCAACGATCAATTATTGCCAATATAAATCTTGGAGATAATTGTTTAATGTCAATATTTTCAGATTTACAAATGTTCTTAACAAGTCTGATCTGATCGTCAGTATCAATAATAGTAAAATTAGAATTTAGTTTTGCAGCAGAAGCATGTTTTCTCAATAATTTTGCACAGATTGCATGAAAAGTGCCAAGCCATGAAAGTCCAACTGCTGTAGAGCCAAGTATTTTGCTTACTCTATTTTGCATTTCTTTAGCAGCTTTATTAGTGAATGTGACTGCTAAGATTTGATTTGGAAATGCCTTCTTTTCTTTGATAATATTAGCAATTCTAGAAGTTAAAACTTTTGTTTTCCCAGACCCAGCTCCAGCCACAATCAAAAGAGGACCATCTAGATGCAGAACAGCTTCTTTTTGGGCGTCATTTAAATCTTTTAAATAATCTCTGTTTATCA
>CACBWE010000025.1 GCA_902542855.1 uncultured Pelagibacteraceae bacterium
CAAATTTGAAATTTTCAAAGCCCGCAATAATGTTCTCACAGAAAGGAAGTTGGCAAATAAAAATTGATGATTTTTTAATGAAACTCAATCCCAGAGATACAATTTCTATTCCAATTAATTCACAAGTAAATATTGAAATTAATGATGATGAAGAAAGTTTATTGAACTGTGTAACTCAAATCTAATGAAAGGGTTTGATAAAAAATATAAAAGTTTTCCTGATTTTATACTTAAGATAACAAAACAAATTTGGGAAGGTAAAGACGTTAAATCTATAGCAGACTTTTATACCAATGATATTCCTGTAAGGTCGCCTTTTGGAGTTACTTATGGAAATAAACCAGTTATTGATGCAACTTTTAAAACATTAAAGGAATTCCCGAACAGACAATTATTAGGGGAAGAAGTTATATGGAATGGAAACGATGATACCGGTTATCATTCCTCTCATAGAATTTTAAGCAAAGGTACTCATCTTGGAGATGGTTCTTACGGTGAGCCAACAGGAAAAAATATTTATTATAGAGTTATTGCAGATTGTGCATGTAAAGATAATCAGGTTTACGATGAGTGGATTGTAAGAGATCAAGGTGCGATGGTTAGACAGATAGGTTTTACTCCTAAAGAATTCGCTCAAAAAATTATTGAAAATGAAGGTGGATTAGAAAAAGCACAGAAATTATTTAATTCTAAATCTGATATGAAGTCAGAGTATAAACCAACACCTGCTCCAAAAAATTCTGTTGGCGTTAAATATTCAAATATACTAAATAAAATTTTCAACTCTGATTACGATTTTTCTGACTATGCGAGAGCAGCAAGTATTTACTGGCCAGGTAATAGAATTGGACATGGTAGAGAAGATATTGTGAAATTTTGGAAAATATTAAAAGAAGCTTTAAGTAATATAAAATTCTCAGTTGAACATGTTGGGTACTTAGAGGAACCAAATAAAAATTATAAAGCATCAATAAGGTGGTTTTTAGAAGCTGTTCATTCACATCATACCTCTGAATTTGGTGAAGCAACAAATAAAAATATTTTTATAATGGGTATTAATCATTCAGAAATAAGCAATGGAAATGTTATAAGAGAGTGGGTTTTATTTGATGAAGTTGCGATCTGGAAACAAATTTTAATGAAATAATTTATGGTCAAAATTAAAACAACGCACGTTGGAAGTCTACCAAGATCAAACGAATTATCTGATCTTTTATTTAAGAAAGATCAAAAGCAAAAAATTAATTTAGATGTATTTGATCAAATAGTTAACAGAGATGTAAATGAAGTTGTTAAAAAACAAATCGATGTAGGTATAGATTTTATCAGCGATGGTGAAATGTCTAAAATAAGTTATGCTACCTATGTTAAGGATAGAATTGATGGTTTTTCTGGTGAAAGTGAAAGAAAAGCACCAAAAGATTTAGATGATTTTCCATCTTTTAAAGAAAGAATAGCTAGAACAGGTGGAACACCTACTTATACAAGACCTTGTTGTACAAATGAATTAAAAGTAAAAGACAAGTCTTCTCTAACAAAAGATATTAATAATTTTAAAGAAGCTTTAAATAAAAATAATCACAAGAATGGATTCATGAATGCTGCATCACCAGGTGTCATATCAGCTTTCTTACCCAATAAATTTTATAGAAATGATGATGAATATTTAGAAAACTTGGCAAATATAATGAAAGAAGAATATGAAGAAATTACATCAAGTGGAATAAAACTACAGTTGGATTGTCCTGATTTAGCATTAGCTAGACACATGACATTTAAAGATTTTTCAGAAGATGAATTTTTATTAAGAGCTGAAAAACAAATTGAATGTCTCAACAGTGCGATTAGTAATATAGATAGCTCAAATATTAGACTTCATATTTGTTGGGGTAATTATGAAGGACCACATTTACATGATATTGCCCTAGAAAAAATAATGCCAATAGCATTAAAGGCAAATGTACAAACATATCTAATCGAGTCATCTAATCCAAGACACTCTCATGAATGGCAAATTTTTGAGAATTTAAAAATCCCAAAAGATAAAATTATTGCACCAGGAGTAATAGACTCTACAACTAATTTTGTTGAGCATCCAGAAGTTGTGAAACATAGAATTTTAATATATTCAAAAGTGATTGATATAGAACAACTATTAGCTGGTACTGATTGTGGATTTAGTACCTTTGCTGGTTTTGGAAATGTAGACGAAAATATAGTTTATAAAAAACTCGAAGCGCTTGTAAGGGGCTCAGAGCTTGCGTCAAAAGTGATTTAATTATCTCTTTTATTTTTTTTGAGGAATAGATATAGTTTTTGAACTTAAATTATAATTTAACTAACAAATATAGAGAGAAAAATATGAGAAAAATACTAGTTACTTTATTGTTTCTACTATTTGGGACTTCTGCTTTTGCAGATTGTAACATTAAAAGTGGCTCAATAAATATTTTGGCTAATGATTTTCCTGCATTAAGAACTTTCGTTGAAACTTCTAAACAATGTAAAGGAAGTGCTGATTTTAAAGTGACTCACTCATCTGAGCATAATAAAATCGCAGTGCCAGCATTAACTGCAAATCCTTCTGAGTTTTCTGCTAGGATTGCTGCTAACAGTTCAATTGTTCCTTTGATGAACCAAGATTTAATTAGACCATTAGACGATCTTGTTAAAAAATATGGAAAAGGAATTCAGGACTCACAATTAATTACAATTGATGGAAAAGTTATGGCTGTAGCATTTATGGCTAATACGCAACACTTATACTACAGAGAAGATGTTTTAAAAGATCTAGGTATAGCTGTTCCAAAAACATACGAGGAAGTAGTTGCTGCATCTGAAAAAATAAGAGCCTCAGGTAAAATGCAATATCCTTATGCTGCTGCATATAAAGCAGGTTGGAACTTAGCAGAAGAGTTTGTGAACATGTTTATTGGTCATGGTGGTGAATTCTTTAAAGCTGGTGGTGCACAACCTAATATTAATAACGCAAAAGGTGTTGCTACTTTAAACATGCTTAAAAAATTATCTGAACTAAGTAATCCTGATTACTTAACTCACGATAGTGAAGCTATTAAAGTTGAATGGGAGTCAGGTAATGTTGCATTAATGACATTATGGGCTTCAAGATCAGGTACTCTTTTAGATGATGAAGGAGATCCAAACATTACTGAAGCAACAAAACTAACTGGACCAGCTACAGTGGGTGGTGGAAATATTCCAGCAGCTACATTATGGTGGGATGGTTTCACGCTTGCTAAAAACAGATCAGATGCTGATGCAGAAGCAACATTTAGAGCTTTAGCGCATGCAGCATCAAACAAGAAAATGGTAGCTGACGCAGCTGACCAAGCTGTTTGGTTAGTTGAAGGATTTGTTCCAGGACCAAAGTCTATTGGTGTAATTGAAGCTGTAAAAATGGGAGCAAAACCATATCCAATGTTACCACAAATGGGTTTAATGCATGGTGCATTAGGAAGTGAAATTGTTGAGTTTTTACAAGGAAAAGAGTCTGCAGAACAAGCATTGAAAGATGTTGAGGCTGCTTACATTAGTAAAGCTAAAGAACAAGGCTTTCTATAAAATCTAAAACTTTTAAGTGGGGTTAATTCCCCACTTACTCAAAATTTAATGCCTAATAAAACTTTTTTTTGGTTTTTTTTACCAACAGGTTTAGCAATGATCCTGTTTATTGGGCTACCAATCATTTCTACAGGAATTCAATCTTTTTATGCTCAACACGACCAAGTAGTAAAAGAAGTTAAAAAGTGTGATCCTTTTGGTTGTACTGTTTCAATAGTTGTAGATAACGAAGAAACTACAAAATTGCGAGAAGCTAAGCCGCTTGGTAAATTTAATGGATTTGGAACTTATGTAGATAGAAATCATCTAGCTATTGATGAAATTAAAAAATTTTGGAATGAAACTGAGAGTTTTGGTGCTTTCGTAGATCAAGTAACCAATCTTCCATTTTACAAAGCATTAATATTTACCCTAACGTATTGTTTGTTTGTTACACCAAATGTTCTATTATTAGGATTTATTATTGCTTTAAGTTTAAACGCAGTTGCAAGAAAAATTAGGGGGCCACTAATTTTTGGCACAATATTACCGATGATAGTTACACCTCTAGTAGGGTCTCTTGTATTATTTTGGATGATAGATTCTCAAGGGATTATTGGAGCTAATATTCAAAATTTAATGAATGATCCATATTTATCACTTAAATCTTCTAAAACATTAACTTGGATCACTATTATTATATATGGAATTTGGCATCACTCCCCTTTTGCATTTGTAGTATTTTATGCAGCTCTTCAAACAGTTCCTCAAGAACCAGTAGAAGCCGCAATTATTGATGGCGCATCAAGGTTTCAAAGAATTAAACATATAGTTTTACCGCATATTTATCCTGTAGTTACTTTTGTAGCTTTGATTTCGTTAATGGATAACTTCAGGGTTTTTGAGCCAATAATTGGCTTTAGTGCTGAGGGAAGTGCACAATCATTATCATGGTTAATCTATGATAATTTAGTAAATGAGGAAGTCATATTATTTGGATCCGCTGCAGCAACCTCTATGATGACGATTGTTGGTATAGCAATTTTATTAGCTCCAGTTTTAATAAGAACATGGAAAGAATTTAAGACAGCGAGATAATTATGGATTATGGTCTAGATAGAAAATCAACAAGTTTAAAAACTTTCAATACAATTTTTATTATTGTTTGGCTTTTAATTGCTTGCTTTCCTTTCATTTGGACTTTTTGGGGATCATTTAAAGTTAGGGCTGATTTCTTTTCTAGATCTGATTGGTGGTATGCTATTTCTGCCTTCAATACTTTAATTGAAACTGGTGGAAAATTTACAACAGATGCATACACCCAAGCTTGGACTGAAGGTGAGTTTTGGAAAGCATCCAAAAATACAATAATTGTAACTGTATTTGTGGTTAGTATTTCTTTATTTTTAGGAACACTTGGAGCTTACGCACTTTCAAGGTCAACTGAGAGATATGCATTTTGGATATTAATCGCAGCATTAATTTTTAGAGCAATGCCTCACATCACTCTAGTATCAGGATATTTATTTCCATTTTTTCAATTACAAATATGGGGAATTCTCCCTACAACTATAGTTGTATTAGTTGCAATTAATCAACCATTTACTTTATGGTTACTATATTCATTTTTTAAAACAGTTCCTAAGGAACTTGATGAAAGTGCTTTAATAGATGGATGTTCATACTTTCAAGCTTTCAGACATATTATAATGCCAGTGATGTGGCCAGGAGTAATTACTGCAGGATTATTTAGTTTAATGCTTGCTTACAATGATTTCACAGTAACTGCATTACTTTTAAACCAAGAAAATCATACCATGGTTCCAAAAATTCAAAGTTATTTAGGAACAAATCAACATGAAGGAAATTTAATGTGGGCAGTTTCTGCTGTTGTTTCAGCAACAGCTCCTCTATTTATGTTGGTGATGTTTTTTCAAAGACAGGTTATTAGTGGTTTAACTGCTGGAGCTGTAAAAGGTTGAAATATTACAAAGCTTTACTTTTTGGTTCTATTGGATCAATTGTCGAAACTTCAGACATTCAAAGAAAGTCATTTAATAAAGCATTTAAACAATATGGGCTTGATTGGAATTGGACTAAGCGAGAGTATTTAAGTTTATTAAATAAATCTGGGGGAAAAGATAGAATATCTAGATATGCAAAGAAGAATAAAGAAATTGTAAACTCTACATATTTAAGAAATTTAAAAACTAAAATATTCAATAATTATCTCAAAAAAAATCAGCTTAAATTAAGACCAGGTGTTAAAAATTTAATTTTATTCTGTAAGAAAGAAAAAATAAAATTAGCTTTTGTCTCATCAACATCTACGAATAATATAAATGCAATATTATATTCATTGAGAAATTCAATAAATAAAGTAGATTTTAGTTTTGTAGGTAATTCAAAATTAGTTAAAAAATTTAAACCAAATCCTGCAATATACTTGCTAGCGCTTAAAAAACTTAAGCTTAAAGCTAATGATTGCTTGGCTATTGAAGATACACAAGAAAGCCTAAATTCGGCTAAGCGAGCTAAAATAAAATGTATAATTTTTCCTGGAAAATTTCATTCTTCAAGAAAATTTAGTGGGGCTTTAAAAAAAGTTAATAGACTGAATAAAAATATTATTCTGAGATAAATTTTTGTACTAAATTATTAAATTGATCAGGCTGTTCTAAATGAACATTATGAGCACAATCTTTAAAAACTTTTAAGCGGCTATTTTTTATGTTTTTATTTAATGTTTTTACTTGATCAAAATTGTAGGAAGTATCTTTGTCTCCCCATATAATCAAAGTTTCATTCTTTATATTTTTTAAATCTTCTTTGCCACTCCAGTTTTTCATTGCCAATAAAGCATTATCAGCAGTTTCTAAAGAAACATATTTAACTGCATTTTTGCATAAATAATAACTTTTATCTTTATCTCCTTTAACAAACCATTTTTTTGGAACTCTAGAAAATGAAACCTCAATTCCATCTTTTTTTAATTTTTCTCTTGTTTCATCTATTGTTTCAAATCTACCAGGTATTTCTCCAATTGATCCGGTGGCAAAACAAATTAATTTGTTAACTCTATCACCAATTAGTTTTGTAATTTCTTGAACAATCATTCCTCCCATTGAATGTCCAATTAAATTAAATTTATCAATATTTTTTTGATCTAATAAATCTATTATTTGTCTGGCCATTTTATTTATAGAGTCTAAAGATTTAACATTATGACTTTCACCAAACCCTGGAAGAGCTGGAATTATTACACGATAATGTTTTGAAAAGAATTCTTTTTGAAAGTT
>CACBWE010000026.1 GCA_902542855.1 uncultured Pelagibacteraceae bacterium
ATTTTTACTGTACTCCAATTTTTTTACTATTTTTGTCTCTTTCATTGTGAAAATTTTTTTTGGATTTCCATACAGATAATGAAGAGTATCAATCATATGAGTTCCAATAGCGTTCATACCAGAGCTACAGGTTGCTGTAACAAGAAAAGGTTTTTTTTTTATTTTTTTTATTAATTGAATACTTTCCATCAGTCTTCTATTATTCACTAATAGTTTGATCTTATTTTTTTGACAAATTTGTTGAATTTTCATTGCAATCTCTAAATTGTGAGATAATGGCTTCTCCAAAAAAATTACTCTAGGTTTAAATTTAACTTTAGAAATATTTTTAATAACCTCTAAATTATATTTAAATGGAACGGCTATAATACAAAGATCAAATTTTTTAACATTAAATATTTTTAAATCTGTAAGTGCATTTAATTTAAAAAGTTTTGCAAATTGTTTAGCTTTAGCTTCGTTTGAGTCTATAATATTTTCAATTTTAAATATTTTATATTTTTTAAGATACCCAATATGTGTTGCTGGTTTTAATCTCATTTTCTGAATTTCGTTAAGACCTGCTATATTTCCAGCACCTATTATGATTGTTTGAACCATTTAATTACCAACCTCAAAGTAACCATTTAGATCACTTCCAAAACTTAATTTATAGTCACCCCTATAAAATGAATTAGCACCACAAAAATCTATTTGCTCTAAATTATTTTGGAATGCTAATTTTATATATTCGATCATTAAAGTAGTGGATAAACCAGATTTATCATTTTTTTTATTTGCTCCAAATAAATAGTATGACTTACTTTCATGAATTACAAAAAAAATTATTGAGGCTGTTTCATTTTTATGATTTAAAATTTTTTTAAAGAAACATTTTTTCTTAAAATATTGAATTATTTTTTTTCTTATTTTTTTTTGTAATTCATTAAGGGTTACTTTATTTTTTAAATAAGTATGATCATGTAATTCAAAAAACTCATCAAAGTTATTTAAATCTGCAATTTTATATTTTTTATTATTTTTTTTATATTCTCTTAACCTTAATTTTCTAATTGACTGTAACCATTTATCAAAATTAGGAAATTTTTTTAAATTTAAAATTGCTGTATATTTAAAATTTATATCGTATAATTTTTTCGATTTTCTATAATTTCTAAAAGTAAACGGTCTTATATCAATAAAATTCGTTGATAAAATTGAATGAAACTTAATATTTTTTTTTTCTAAATTTTCTAAAAAAAAATCAGTTAAATTAAAATCTTTTGATATAGAATTTTTTAAATTTCTAATTAATATTCCTTGATACGGAATATAGGGTAATTTTATATTTTGACCACTCACTTCAAATATCGGCATAGCTATGTCAATTTTAGTAGTCTTGGTATTTTTGAGGCCAACTAACCTAAAATTAACATTTAAAAATTTATAAAAACTGTAATCATTAAAAATAGTGGAATGTAAACTATTGTTTTTTAAATCATCCCATTCATCTTGAGTTAGATCATTTGTAAATGAATAATACTTCATCAATTTTTGAAACTAATACATCCCAACACTTTTATAAATTACATTTGGATTTCTTTTAAGTTCATTAACATTAAAAATCTGCCAACCATCAAAAAGTAAACATGGTTTGTTTACTTTAGAAATCAAATTGTCTAATTCGATATTCTTAAAGTAATTACTATTATTTAATATTAATACAACATCAGCATTACTAAAACCGTTTATAAGACTTACAAATGGGAATCTTTGTTTTTTTTTATCTTGGTTAAATATATATCGATCATACAAATAAATATTTTTATATTTTTTTGATAATTTATCTATAATATTTAATGATGTTGAGTCCCTTAAGTCTGATGTTTCTGGACTACCTTTAAAAGCTAATCCCATTACAAATATTTTAAGATTTTGTTTTTTTTTAAAATTTTTTTTAAATTTTTCGATAAGATTAAAAATATTAATTGGAGCATATTCGTTGATCTTTCTAGCTGATAAAATTAAATCTGAATTTACTCTCATCCTTTTCAAATTATCAATTAATATATATGGATCTTTAGATAAACAAGGACCCCCTACACCTGGAGATGGATATGGTATAAAATTTCTTGAATAACCTAAATTAACCGAATCTATCAATCTTTTTAAATTTAAATTTGATTTCTCACAATATAGCGCCATCTGATTTGAAAATGCAAAAATTGTATCTCTAAAAGTATTATCTAAAATTTTACACATCTCTGCAGAGTCTGTATCTCCTACATCAATAACAGTGTGAGTATTTATATTGAATAACCTTGATGCTAATTCATAACTCAAGTCATCTGCAGCTCCTACAATTTGTGGAAGAGTATCCAGCTCCACTAATGCTTTTCCCTCTGCAGTTCTTTCTGGGCAAACAGCAAGTGATATGTCTTTTGAGATTTTGAAATTTGATAATTTTTCAATTATCTTAATTGCTATTTTTCTAGTGAAGCCAACTGGCAAAGTAGATCTTAAAATAATTAAGTCACCTTTCTTTAATTTTTTACTTATAGCTTCAATTGCTTTCTTAGCATGGTCAATATCCGGTGATTTTGAATTTTTTTTTAATGGCGTCCCAACAGTAACTATATAAATATCGCTTTCATGATTATTTAATTTATCAATTATATTTAAATTTTTACCAACATAATTATTTAAATAATCCTGAATTCCATTCTCAAAAAAGGTTGGTTTTTTTTTCCTTATACTATTCAGTAAAGATCTATTTTTATCATAGCCAAATACCTGAAAACCTCTTTGCGCTAGCTTTAATGCTAACGTTAACCCTACATACCCAAGCCCAAAAACTGTTATTTTTTTTTCTTTGATATTTATACTTAAAGGATCTTTGTTATTTTTAGTTAGAATTCCTAAAATTTGATTTTTATCATTTAATACTGGTAAATATGATATCCCTGATGGAAAGTCTTTTTCAGTTATAATTTTTATATCTTTTTCATAAACAAAAACTGGTTTTCTATTATGAATTTTAATTATTTTATCTTTTAAAGAAAATCCTTTGAGCAAAGCTCTTCTTATATCTCCATCTGATACTACTTTTTGTAAGCATTTTTTTTTATTTACAATAAAACCTAATCTAATTTTGCCCTTATCAATTTTTTTTAAACCATTTAATATTGATTGATTTTCAATAATTAGAGCATTTTCAAAATTTTTTAATATTTTATGCATTTTTGAAAAATTTTTTAATATTATTTATAACATAATTTTGATTTTTATTATTTAAAAGTGGATAAATAGGTATATCAATAAAAGTTCTAAATGCTTTCTCGGCATTTCTATATTTCTCTTTTTTAAAAATTTTTTTATGAAACAATTGATAATGAACAGGTTTAAACGATAATCTTGTTTCAATTCCCTTTTTAGACAAAAACTTTACAAGTTTATTTCTGTACTTTTCTTTAACAGATATAGAATATAAATACCAAGAATGCTGTGTAACATAATTTGGTAATACAGGATTTTTTACAAATCTAAATTTATCAAACGCTTTTTGATAGTTATTTGCAATTTTAATTTTATTTTTAAATATAAAATTTATTTTTTTTAGTTGTTCTAATCCAATTGCTGCTTGTATATCTGTCATTCTAAAGTTATTACCAAGATGCTCATGTTCAAATCTTCTTATTTGTCCTTGGTTTCTTATTTTTCTTATTTTTTCAAAAAATTGTTTTTTTTTACATATAATCGCTCCACCCTCACCAGTTGTTACAGCCTTATTTGCAAAAAAACTAAACGTATGAAAGTCAGCATTTGTAGATCCAACTTTTTTAGATTTATATCTAGCTCCAAAAGCCTCTGCTGAATCAGAAATAAAACAAATATTTTTTTTTTTCAAAAATTTTGCAATTTCGTCATAATCTACAGGCAAACCTTTTAAATCAACGGTAATAACAGCTTTAGTTTTTTTTGTTATTTTTTTTTTAATGTAATTAATATTTGTTACATAAGTTATTGGATCAGAGTCACATAACACTGGTTTTGCTCCAACATATATAATTGCGTTCACTGCAGAAATATATGACAAAGTGGGAACTATAACCTCATCATTTTTTTTTAAATTTAAAGACAGGAGTACAGCGTGCAATGCTGAGGTTCCATTGTTTACAGCAATTACATTTTTACAATTTAAAAATTGTTGAATTTTTTTTTCAAATTCTTTTACTTTTTTACCTTGGCTTATCCATCCAGATTTCACTACCTTAAAAACAGAATTTGCCTCTTTATTATTTATTAATGGAATATATGAAGGTACAAGCATTAAAGATTAAGTGTTTTTTTATAATCATTTATATACCACTCTACAGTAGACTTTAAACCTGTTTTGTAAATTTTATTAGGTGTAATGTAGCCTAAGTTATTTATTTTTTTAAGATCTGGACATCTTCTTAATGTACTGCCTTTTCTAATTTTTCCAGGTTTTATTTTTAGTTTTATGTCAACTATTTCTGCAATTAAATTTAGCAAAGCTTTAATTTTAATCTCATCTGAATTACCAACATTGTAAATGTTATTAGATTTTCCATTTTTATACAAATATAGTATTTGATCAATTGCTTCATTGATATAACAGAAACTTCGAGTTTCATTTCCAGTGCCTTGCACAATTAAACTAATTTTTTTTCTCTTCAAACCATTGGAGGCTTTAAATATTTTTTTTACCAATTCTGGAATTACATGCTCATAACCCATATTTTCACCAAAAATATTGTGAGGTCTGAATATAATCAACTTTTTTTTTTTATCTTTTAAATAATTATAACACATAATTTCACCAATTAATTTTGATGAAGAATAAGAATATCTGCTATTAAATGTGTCTGGAACTATCATTGTTACCATTTCATTAGTAGGAACTTTTGGAGGTGAATTATAAACTTCAGATGAGGAAGCATAAATTAAAGTCTTAGTTTTTTGACTATTTCTTACAGCTTCTAATACATTTAAGGTGCCTAAAATTCCGACATCTAAAACCAACCTGGGCTGATCATAAAAATACCTCGTTCCATTTATAAAAGCTAAATGAAATACTGTGTGTACTTTTTTTACGTATTTATGAACTAATTTTTTATTTCTTATATCACCCTTTATTAGTACCAAACTTGTTTTATGTAATTTAGAGAACTTTTTCATAGACCCTCTAAAATCATTATCTAATACATATATTTTTTCTTTTTTTTTTAATAAACTTAATACAAGACTTTTGCCTATAAAACCTGATCCACCTGTTACTAAAATGGACATTATTCTAAATTAACTTTTCTTTTTTTTCTAAAGATGATTTTTCTGCTGCTTCAATTAACTTCATCGTATCTATCCCAACATCTAAATTTGCAATAGTTTGTTTATTGTTTTTAACGCAGTCGTTAAAATGTTTTAGCTCTTCAATATATGAATTATTAAAATCTTTATCAAATTTTTTGAAAATCGACTCTGAATTAGATTCAGAATTATAAACCTTTACTGAATTTTCGTAAAAATCCCATGTGATATTTCCTTTTTCTCCTTTAATTTCTAGATATTTTTTATGTCCTCTTCCAAAAATATCTGTGTGAAGAGAAACTAAAATATTATTTTCTAACCTTACTATAAGTTCGGAAATATCATCAGCATTTACCTCTAAAGATGATTGTTTGTGAACTATACCAATTACTGATTTAAAATTACCAAGCAAATAATGAACTAAGTCAAAAATATGTGATTGATCAAGTATCGATCCACCACCCTGTTTTTTTTCAGCCATATAGAATGTTCTATAATCTTCGTATGGATGCCAATCAGGCAAATATTCAGAAAATTCTCCTCGAGCATATAAAACTTTTCCTATTAATTTTTTGTCCAAAATTTCTTTTACTTTTTGAGTTATTGGGGCAAATCTAAAAATATAGGCAACCAACACTATTAGTTTGTTTTCATTGACTAAATTAACAAGTTTATCAACATCGTTGAGGTTATTACATAATGGTTTTTCTATGATAAAATTTATTTTATTTTTGGCTAATTTTATTGCCTGCTCTGTATGCAAATTTGTAGGGGAGCATATTATAGCAGCATTAAATTTATTTTCTTTTAAAGCTAAATCAATATCTTCATAAATCTTTGAAATCCCAAGATTCTTAATCTCCTCTTGCCTATCTTTTCTAGTTTCTATAACTGTAATATTTCTTGTATCTATACCTAAGATTTTTAAATTTCTAATGTGCCTTTTGCCGATTGAGCCACACCCTATAACTAAATAATTCATATCAATTGTTTAAATTTTTTATAATTTAACAGTCTTAT
>CACBWE010000027.1 GCA_902542855.1 uncultured Pelagibacteraceae bacterium
TATAATGAATTGATCTTGCTTCATAAGCAAAATTATCACCTACATAATTTAAATTTTCTATAATAAATTTTTGATAATCTTTTATAGTTTTTTTTACTTTATTATATTTTTCAAAATTTATTTTTTCATCAGTTTTTGATTTTTGGCTTATTAGCTGAGGTGCCATAATAGTTTTTTCAACTTTTACTGAATTGCAATTATGGCAATTCAAAAGCTTTTTATTTTTTAATCTTTCATACTCGTTTGAAGATGCAAACCAACTATCAAATCTTAAATCACATTCTTTACAAAAAAGTTTATATTTAATCATGATTATTAATTAATCATACAATTTGAATTTTCAATAAGTTAACTTCTGTAGTCTGCATTAATTTCAATATATTTTTTCGTTAAATCCATTGTATAAGCTGTGAAGTTTTTGTTTCCTGTAAAAATTTCAATTTTTATCTCTATATTTTCAGATTTCATGTAGTTTGCTGTTTGCTTTTCATCGTAACTTTGATTTAATTTTCCGCCTTCTACAATTAATATACTTCCAAACTTAATTGATAATTTATTTAGATTAATTTTAGGTCCTGCTTTACCAATTGCCATTATAACTCGTCCCCAATTTGGATCTTCTCCAGCAATTGCAGTTTTTACTAATGGAGAATTTGCAACTGAGAAAGCAATTTTTTTTGCATCTATCTCATTTTTGCACTTACTAATATTGATTGTTATGAATTTTGATGCTCCTTCACCATCTGAAACGACTCTTTTAGCTAGATTTAAAAGAACATTATTTAAGGCTTTGTCAAAATTTTTAATTTTATTTTCATTTATGCTTTTCACTTGGTAATTTTTTACTTGATTAGTTGAAAAAATAGTTGCCATGTCATTAGTGCTAGTATCACCATCACAAGAAATAGCGTTAAATGTATTAGTTATATTTTTTTTTAATAACTTTCCTAAAACATCATTAGATAAAGTTGCATCAGTAAATATATATGCAAGTGTAGTAGCCATATTTGGATGTATCATTCCAGATCCTTTGGCTATTCCATATATTTTTACTTTTTCACTTCCAATATGACATTCTTCCATAGCTAGTTTTGGCTTTGTATCCGTTGTCATAATTGCAAGTGCTGCCTTCATCCAAATAAATTTATTTTGGGTATAACGAATTTTTTTGATTAAATTTTGAATATTATTGGAAATTTTTTCATATGGAAAAATTTCTCCAATAGTACCTGTGCAACCAAAAATTATATTTTTTGAAGAAATTTTTTTAGGATTATCCTCATCTTCTTCTTGTTTTTTATTTAGTTGTTTAGCTGTCAAATCAGCTATTTTTTTTAAACTTTCATATCCTTGCTTTCCAGTAAAAGCATTGGCGTTTCTTGTGTTTACAATAAGAGAATATATTTTTTTTGGTCTTTGGTTAATATTCCATTTTATATTTTCTGATACTATTTTTGATTGGGTATAGACAGATGCGTAATTAGCACCTTCTCTAAAATAGAACATTGTTAAATCATCTCTGATATCTTTATATAAATTTGCTGAAACAACTGAAATTGAAAGACCGTCTAAATGATCAAGGTCTTGAAAATCAATCATTTTAGTATTTTTTGATTGAGATGATAAAAAATTTGTAAAATTAATTCCCATATTGTTTAAATTATTTATTTAATACATATATTAAACGATATAAGTAAAGAATAAATCAAATAGTCATGTTTAACCCATTAAATTTAATTACAAAATTTATCAAATCTAGTAATAAAAAAGAGCTAGATAGAATTGGTAGAATTGTTGAAAAAATAAATTTACATGAGGAACATTTAAAAAGTTTAAATGACGACGACTTTCCAAAAAAGACCAATGAATTTAAAAATCTTATAAAAAATGGAAAAACTTTAGACGAGTTACTTCCAGAAGCTTTTGCTTTAGTAAGAGAAGCTGCCAAACGGACGCGAAATGAGAGACACTTTAACGTTCAGTTAATAGGAGGTGTAGCCTTACATGAGGGCAAAATTGCTGAAATGAGAACTGGAGAAGGAAAAACTTTAACCATAACACTTGCTGCCTATTTAAATGCATTGAGCGACAAAGGTGTCCATATAGTAACTGTAAATGATTATCTTGCAAAAAGAGACTCGATTGAAATGGGACAAATTTATAATTTTCTTGGTCTTTCATCAGGGTTTATTAACAACTATCAAGATGATGCTGAACGTAAAAAAAATTATAATTGTGATGTCACTTATGCAACTAATAGTGAATTGGGTTTTGATTACTTAAGGGATAATATGAAATTTTCTGAGGAACAAATGGTTCAGAGAGATCATAATTTTTCAATCGTAGATGAAATAGACTCATGTTTGATTGACGAGGCAAGAACACCTTTGATAATTTCTGGAGCAGCTGAAGATAAAACTGCTCAATATCTAGCAATTGATAAACTAATTAGAATCTTAAATAACAAAGACTTTGAAATAGATGAAAAAGAAAAGAGTATTTTATTGACAAATGATGGAATTAATAATGTTGAAAAACTTTTTTCTAACGCTGGTATTTTAAAAAATAATAATTTTTATGACCCAGAAAATTTAAATTTAGTTCACCATGTTAATCAAGCTTTACGAGCAAATCATTTATTTGAAAAGGGTAGAGACTATATTGTTAAAGATGGAAGTCTTAAAATTATTGATGAACTTACTGGAAGAATTTTAGAAGGCAGACGTTTTGGGGATGGTTTACATCAAGCATTAGAAGCCAAAGAAAAAATTCAAGTACAAGCTGAGAATCAAACGTTAGCTTCAATAACTTATCAAAATTATTTTAAACTTTATAAAAAAATATCTGGTTGTACTGGTACAGCCGCTACAGAATCCGAAGAATTTTTTGAAATTTACAATTTACCTGTTGTTGTTATTCCAACTAATAAAGAAATGATCCGAAAAGATTATAATGATTTAATTTTTAGATCAGAAAAAGAAAAGAATGATGCGATTGTAGAAAAAATAATTGAAAGAAACAAATTAGGTCAACCTATTTTAGTATTTACATCAAGCATAAATAAATCTGAAGTCTATTCAAATTTATTAAATCAAAAAAATATTAAACATGTAGTGTTAAATGCAAAAAATCATGAAAATGAGGCTGAGATAATTGCAAATGCAGGAAAAGAAAATTCGTTAATAATTACAACAAGTATCTCAGGAAGAGGAGTTGATATTCAACTTGGTGGTAAGAAAGGTTCTATTCCAGAAGACCAACTTAAGATAAATAAAGATAAAATTAAATCCTTGGGTGGTTTATTTGTAATTGGCACAGAGAGAATGGAGTCTAGAAGAGTTGATAACCAGGCTAGAGGAAGATCTGGAAGACAAGGAGATGAAGGTAGTTCTATATTTTACGTAAGTCTGGAGGATGATTTAATGAGAATTTTTGGATCAGTTTCTATGAATAGTATGCTCGAAAAACTTGGACTCAAAGACGGTGAAAGTATTGATCATCCTTGGATTAATAAAGCATTAGAGAGAGCCCAGCAGAAAGTAGAAGCTAGAAATTTTGATATAAGAAAAACACTCATCAAATTTGACAATGTTCTTAATGATCAAAGGCATGTTGTGTTTTCACAAAGGAAAAATGCGATGAATAGTGAAAATATCTTTGATTATTCAGATGAATTTTTAAAAGAAATATCTGACGATTTAATTAAGTTAAAAATTTCAAATTTATCCAATCCTAAGAGTAATGAATTTAATAATAAAACTAAGCAAATTGTTGGTAAAAGCTTTGAAGAAACTGAATTTAAGGATTTAATTGAAACAAAAGATAAAGATTTCAGAGAGAAGATTTATAATAAATTTCAAGAAACTAGAAAGGAACGGATTAAACTTCTGGGTGAAGATCATGCAAAAGAAATTGAAAAAAGAATTTTTCTTCAATCAATTGATTTGAACTGGAAATTGCATATTCAATATTTGGAGCAATTAAGACAAGTCATAGGTCTAAGATCTTATGGTCAAAGGGATCCATTAGTAGAATATAAAAAAGAAGCATTTGAATTATTTTCAAATCTTCTAGAAAAATTAAAATTAGATTATGTAACTATTTTAATGAACTTAAAGGTAGTAATGGAGACAAATAACGAAGAAAAAAATTCTAAGAAAATAAATCCATCTGATAATCCAAAATGTTTATTGTTAATAAAAAAGAATCAAAAAATTTCTAGAAACGACAGATGTGAGGCTACAGGAAAAAAATTTAAAAACTGTTGTGGAGCTTTATAGAATTTAAATTAATAAAAAGATTGAAGAAACTAAAATTAATCCACCAATAATCGCTAGTAATATTTTTTTTGATTTAAAAATTTGATCTAAATTATTATTCTTAATTGCTAATGTACTTAGATCGTCAGTACTAGTCATAAAACCATCATTCCTTCCAATTTTTAGAAATTTATTTTTTCTCTCAGTCATTATTTCTTCTGAGGATAATTCGTCAAAATAATTTAAATTTCTTGTTAAAGTTTGTCTAACATTGTTTAAAATTATATCTCTATCTCTGTGAGCACCACCTAATGGTTCGTCAATTATTTCATCAATAACTTTTAACTTAAGTAAATCTTTAGCTGAAAGCTTCATAGCTTTCGCAGCATCAAGCATTTTTTTTGGATCTCGCCATAGAATAGTCGCACATCCCTCAGGGGATATTACTGAATAAATTGCATTTTCTAACATAAGGACTTTATTTGATGAAGCTAATGCAATTGCTCCACCAGAACCACCCTCGCCTATAATTATTGCAATTGTTGGAACTTTAAGCTCCATACAGCATTCAATTGATTTTGCAATTGCTTCTGCTTGTCCTCTCTCTTCTGCTCCTACTCCTGGATATGCTCCTGGAGTATCAATAAAAGAGATTATGGGAATATTAAATTTGTTTGCTAAGTTCATTAATCTTATAGTTTTTCTATAACCCTCTGGTCTCATCATTCCAAAATTTCTCTCAATCCTACTATCTAAATCTTCTCCTTTTTCTTGACCTATAACTAAAACAGATTTTCCATTGAACTTTGCAAATCCAGTTAATACTGATTTATCCTCTCCATAATATCTATCTCCAGATAATGAAATGAAGTCTTCAAACAAATTATCAATAAAAAATTTTGCTTTAGGTCTATCTTCATGACGAGCAACCATAGTAGTCTGCCAAGGATCTAAATTAGAATAAATATTTTTTAATTTTTCATCTATTTCTGTTTGAGTGCTTGAAATTTTTTGAGTATCGACTTCTGTTAATCCCTCTTGATTGTAAGGATCTTTCAATTTTTCTAGTTCGTTTTCTAGATCTTTAATTTCTGTTTCAAAATTTAGATAATTTTTCATTTTTTATTTATAGCGGATGGTTAAATTACAAAAAAGGCAATAAAATGATATTAAATAAGGTGTAATTCTTATTAATTGACTTAAATCATTTAACAGATACAAATTCATTATCGGGAGAGACTATTTATAGCGCCGAAGGAGCAACCACCCCGGAAACTCTCAGGCAAAAGGACCGATTAAAGCATAACACTCTGGAAAGAGATTGATTTCCGCCGAAGGAGTAAAGCTCTCAGGCAAAAATACAGATGGGGTACGAATTAAGTGCTATGCAAGAAAAATACATTAAAATTAATAATCTTCAAGTATCTGAAAAGCTATCAAACTTTGTAAATGATGAATTATTAAAAAATACAAATGTATCTTCAGAAAATTTTTGGTCAGGTCTAGAAAAATCACTCGATGAACTTGCGCCAAAAAATAAAGAATTAATTAAATTTAGGGAAGATTTACAGAAGAAAATAGATGATTGGCATATCAAAAATAAAGGTAAAGAATTTAATTTAGATGAGTACAAAAAATTTTTATTAGAAATTGGTTATTTAAAAAATGAAGGACCTGATTTTAAAATAGAAACTGAAAATGTTGATGAAGAAATTGCAAGTATAGCTGGGCCTCAGTTAGTTGTGCCTGTCATGAATGCAAGGTATGCATTAAATGCCGCGAATGCAAGATGGATGAGTTTATATGACAGCCTTTATGGTACAGATGTAATTGAACAATCAGAAGATAGCGTATCTGAACGATATGATCCTTTGAGAGGTGAAATGGTTATAAAATATGGAAGGGATTTTTTAGATAAGT
>CACBWE010000028.1 GCA_902542855.1 uncultured Pelagibacteraceae bacterium
CCTGGGATGAAAAGAATAGTAATTTCAGAAAATTATAAAATTAATGGAAAGAGCTGTAAGAGAAAAGGAGATGACTGGGAGGAACCAGTAAAAAAAGGTCATGATATGGATGCTGGACTTTGTTTTCAATATTATAATTCAACAATATTAGATTATATTGCATCAAGATTAAAATGAAAATAGAAGGAAAAGAATATCGAACAATTTGGTTTGATGAGAAAAGTCAAACTGTTAACATTATCGATCAAACAAAACTTCCACATCAATTTATAATTAAAGATCTCAAAACTGTAAAAGATGCAATCAGTGCCATCAAAATTATGGAGGTTAGAGGAGCGCCATTAATAGGTGGTACCGCTGCTTATGGTATTGTTTTAGCTATTATGGAAAAAAATGATCCTAATTTTATTAAAAAAAGCTCAGAAGATTTAATCCAATCAAGACCTACAGCTATTAATTTAAAATGGGCAGTAGATCGAATGATGAAAAAATTATCAGGGGTAAATAATAACGAATTATTAAAAGTAGCTTTAAATGAAGCAAAGGCAATTTGTGAAGAGGATGTTAAGTTTTGTGAAAATATTGGTATTAATGGATTAAAAATAATTGAGGAAATTTATAATAAAAAAAAAGATACGGTAAACATATTAACACATTGTAATGCAGGATGGCTTGCAACAATTAATTGGGGTACCGCTACATCACCAATTTATCATGCACACAAAAAAGGTATACCAGTTCATGTATGGGTAGATGAAACAAGACCAAGAAACCAAGGTGCTAATTTAACCTCATATGAATTAAATGAAGAAGAAATTCCAAATACTATCATTGCTGATAACACAGGTGGAATTTTGATGCAAAGAGGTGAGGTTGATATGTGTATTGTAGGAACTGATAGAACTTTGTCTAATGGTGACGTTTGCAATAAAATTGGAACTTATCTTAAAGCATTAGCCGCTCATGATAATAATATTCCTTTTTATGTAGCCCTTCCAAGCTCAACAATTGATTGGGAAATTAAAGATGCAAAAGAAATTCCTATTGAGGAAAGAAATTCAGAGGAATTATCTCATGTTGAGGGTATTGATGAGAACAATCAAGTTAAGAAAGTTTTGATATATCCTAAAAAAAGCAAGGCAATAAATTTTGCTTTTGATGTTACACCTGCAAAATATGTTACAGGTTTGATTACAGAAAGAGGGATTTCGGAAGCTTCTTCTGAAGGACTAAAAAAGTTATTTTATTAAATTATCTAAGGGAAGCAGCTATGTTCCCACCATCAACAGTTAGTACTGCTCCAGTTGTTTTTTTTGATACAGCTAGATGAAAAAAAGCTTTTGCAACATCTTCTGCTTTTACTTCGTTTAGGAGTAAGTTTCCTCTCATATATTCATCAGTTGAAACTTCTCTAGCCTTAGCTCGAGATTTAATCATTCCATCATTTAAAAGACCACTTCTAATTCTATCAGCATTAACTCCATTTGATCTTATGCCAAGTGATCCATAATCAACCGCATATTGCTTACACAAACTTAATAAAGCTGTTTTTGGGAGACCATAGGGACCAAAGTTTTTTCCAGGATTAACTGATTGTTTAGAAATATTAAACAATAAGCATCCTTGAATATTTTGTTTTTTCATTATTTTAATAGTTTCTGAAGCACAATTCTGATGAGAAAAAAAATTATCTTCAAAACTTTTTCTTAAAATTTTATCATCGACTTCAGCAATAGATCCACCAATTGCTGTTCCAGCATTTGATATTAAAATATCGATACCACCATATTGTTCACAAATCTTTTTAAAAGCATTTTTTACACTATTTTTGTTTGTTACATCGCAGTGCAAAAATAAATCTTTACTTTTATTTTGCATTTCTTTAACTTTTTTAGAATCGTAATCAAGTAATACAATTTCTGCACCATAACTTTTAAATAGTTTGTAAGTGGCTGATCCAATTGCACCAAATCCACCAGTAATTACAACAACATTTCCTTGGAGAATTTTTTTAATTTTTTTTATTTTAGCTTGTTCTAGCGACCAATATTCAACATCAAACAAATCCTTTTCAGGTATGAATTTATACTTTGTAGTTTCCTCTACTGATGAAATTACTCTTGCATTAGTTTCTGTCAAATCTCCAGCTATTTTGGAGGCATTAAGACTATCACCTACACTAAATAAACCAACGTTTTGTACTAGGATTACCCTAGGTGATGTATCTAACATTGTTTTTTTACCTTTAACTTTTTTTTTGTTTGTGTTGAAATATTTTATATATTTTTTTCTATAATCTTTGAAACTTTTCTCAGCTATTTTTTTGAAATCCTCAATAGTTGAATTTTGTTTTGGTGTAATTACTAATGGAAAAGGTTTGACTCTAATTACATGATCAGGAGTAGCAGTTCCAATACCAGAATATCTTTTAACCTCTTCACCATTTATAAAATAATCTAAAGTTTTGTTTGATCTAAAATTTAGTATAAATTTTTGATCTTTATTTTCAGTTAATAGACCTCTTAATATTGGTGCAATCTCATGAGGTTTAAACTTAGTGCTATAATTTTTGATTTGTTTTATTTTTTTTCTTTTTAATTTTCTTACAGTCTTTTCTGCAATTGAAACATATTTAATCATTAAGTCATAAGATTTTTTAGCATCATTATCAAAAGTAAATATTCCATGGTTTAAAAGTATTAAGCAATTAATATTTGGATTTTTTTTATATACTTCATTAATTTTTTGAGCCAAACTAAATCCAGGCATTACGTAAGGTACTATACTAACCTTGGGTCCAAAAATTTTTTTACAGAGATCTTTACCATTTGGTCTATTTGTTACATCCATGATTGCATCAGAATGGGTATGATCAACAAATTTGAAAGGTAAAAAGGCATGTAAAAAAGTTTCTACAGATGGGTTAGGTGATTTAATATCAATTAAGTTTCTTTTTTGATATGCAACCATATCTTCATCACTTAAATATTTTTTATTTTTAAGGGCTAAAAGTGGATTTAATTTTACCGCAGGTAAACCAGCTGGTTCTATTTCAGCCATGTCCCAACCACTTCCTTTAACACAGAGTACCTCGTAATTTTTGCCATCAATATCTTTAATTGATGTTTTTACAGAAGTATTTCCACCTCCATGAAGAACAAGCTCACTATTTCTTCCTAATAATCTGGTTGTATAAACTCTTAAAGCCATGTCTTTTGAATGACCAAGTTTTATATACTTTTTGATGTATTTTTTTGCTTCTAAATTTGACCAATTGTTTTTCACAGTTACAACCTCAGCGAAGTATTATAATAGTTTTTTGTTTGAAAGAAGCAAAAAATTTCATTAGTAAGGTTTCATCAAGCATATTATGACAAAAGTTGGTGAACATATAACCCTAGACATAATTGGAACTAATAAAGAGTATGATCCATCTGTATTTGAAAAAGTAATTCACGATATTGCAAAAGCTGCAAAAGTAACAATCTTAAATATATCAAAATATAAATTTGAACCTCAAGGTTTTACAATTATTGCTTTGTTGGCTGAAAGCCATATTAGTTTTCATACTTTTCCAGAAAAAGGAATTATTAGTTTTGATTTCTTTACTTGTGGAAAAATAAATCCCTCTGTCGCAATAGACATTATTAAAAAAGAGTTTGAACACAAAAGAATAGTTAAAAATGAATTTAATAGAGACACAAAATCTTTTTATCATGATATTTATAGCTCACCAGGCTTACAAAAATCTTATGTAGTAAATGATGTTTTAGAAGATTTTAAATCTAAAGTAGGTCAACATATAGAAATTTTAGATTTAGAGCAGTTTGGAAAATCTTTATTTATAGATGGTGAAATACAAGTTGCCTCAACAGACGAACATTTGTATAGCTCAACATTTGTTGGTTCTAGTTTAGATTTAAATAAAGATAACGAAAGAGCTGCAATTATTGGTGGTGGTGATGGCGGAGTTGCTAGAGAATGTATTTCTAAAAAATTTAATTTTATAGATTGGTATGAATTGGATCCTGAGGTAGTTGATGTTTGCAATAAGCATCTTGGAGATATTGGAAAAAAAGCAACTGAAAAAAATTCTGTAAAATGTGTTTGGGGTGATGCGTTTGAAAGTATTAAATCAGTAACCGATGATACATATGATCATATTTTTGTAGATCTCAATGATGATCAATTTTGTATAGATTTAGCTGCAAAGAATATGGAGTCCTTGGTAAGAATTTTAAAACCCAAAGGAGTTATTACAGCTCAAGTCGGTAGTCAGGATAAAAAACCACAACAGGTTGAAAACTGGCTGAATGTTTTTAATCAAAATTTTGGGAATGCAAAATTAGCAAGAGTTTATATACCTAGCTTTGATTGTTCTTGGAATTTTTCTTCATCAATTAATCATTAATTTTTCTTTTTTCTTATTAAAATTTGTGAAATAATTCATCCTAATTAAAGGAGAAAATAATGAATATATTCAAAAAAACTATTTTAACAGTTCTTGCTTCTTTATTTATCATAGGAAATGTTTCTGCTGAAAAAATAAAAATTGGAACTGAAGGCGCTTACCCTCCATGGAATTCAAAAGATGCTTCAGGCAATCTTATTGGTTTTGAGGTAGAGCTTGCTCAAGAACTTTGTACAATAATGAAGTATGAGTGTACAATCGTAGAACAAGATTGGGACGGTATGATCCCAGCCTTAGTAATGAGAAAATTTGATGCAATTATGGCTGGAATGTCCATTACTGCTGAAAGACAAAAAACAATTACTTTTTCACAAGGTTATGCTGATGAAGTAGCTTCTCTAGCGGTAATGAAAGGTTCAAGTTTAGAGGGCATGGATACACCAGAGGGTATTAATTTATCATTAGGTGGATCTGATGTTAAAAAAGCTCTTAAGACATTAACAGAAGCACTTGCTGGTAAAACTGTTTGTACTCAAACAGGAACAATTCACCAAAACTTTTTAGAGTCTGGTGATGTAGGAAGTGTAAATGTTAGAACTTACAAAACTCAAGACGAAGTTAACCTAGATCTTACTTCTGGAAGATGTGATGTAGCTTTGGCGGCAGCAGTAGCATTTACAGATTATGCAGACAAATCAGGTAAATCAGTTGTATTAGTTGGTCCAACTTTTTCAGGTGGTGCATTTGGTAATGGTGTAGGTGTTGGTATAAGACAAGCTAGCGATAGTGCTATTGGTAAAAGAGATGCCAAAATCTTAAAAGACTTCAATAAAGCAATTAACAAAGCTAGAAAACAGGGAATTATTAGCAAACTTGCTATTAAGCACTTTGGTTTCGACGCTTCTATGTAATTCATTTCAGATCTGGCGACTATAATATATAGTCGCCAATCTATATGGAACTTCTCGCATTTGGCAAAACAGGTTGGGGTGACGAGTTATTTTATGCAACCTTGATGACAATCGCTGTATCAATTACAGCAATGTTAGTTGGTTTCTTTTTTGCATTAGTTTTTACTCCTTTAAAACTTTCTAAATATAAAACTCTGAATTTAGTCGGCAATTTTTACACAACGGTAATTCGAGGCGTACCTGAACTATTAGTAATTTACCTTTTCTTCTTTGGAGGAAGTGGAGCTATTATGTATGTGGCTTCAATATTTGGTTATTATGAATACATAGAAATAAATGCTTTTATTACAGGATCAATGGCTATTGGTATTATTTCTGGAGCTTATTCGACTGAAGTATTTAGAGGCGCCATACAATCTATAGATATAGGTCAGTTTGAAGCTGCAAAAGTGCTTGGTATAAATAAGTTTGGTCAATTTTATAAAATAATACTTCCTCAGATGTTAAGACTAGCTATTCCAAATTTAAGCAATGTTTGGCAAATAACTTTAAAAGATACTTCTCTTATTTCAGTAACAGGATTGGTTGAAATAATGAGACAATCTTATATTGCGGCTGGCTCAACACGAGATCCACTGTTCTTTTATTCTTTTGCAGCAGTTTTGTATTTGTTGCTTACGTATATAAGTATGAAGTTAATAAATAAGTTAGAAGTAAAA
>CACBWE010000029.1 GCA_902542855.1 uncultured Pelagibacteraceae bacterium
GAAGTGCATTAGGTAAAAATCTTAGTTTATTATTTTCAGGTAAAGGTTCTTTATCATAGACATCAATTCCAGCTCCTGCGATCACATTAGTAGATAAAGCAATGATTAAATCATCTTCATTAACGATTGGTCCTCTGGCAGTATTTATTAAAAACGCAGTTTTTTTCATTTTATCTAATTCTTTTATAGTTATACAATTTTTATACCTTTCACCTCCTTGAACATGAATTGAGAGCACATCAGAATTTGTGATTAAGTCATCTTTGCTACAAGGTAGTACATCTAATTCTTTGCACTTGTCTAAGCTCAAGTTTTCACTCCAGGCCATTACTTGCATTCCAAATGCTTTTCCAATTTTTGCAACTTCTGTACCTACTCTACCTAGACCAATTAAACCCAGGATTTTTCCTTTCAATTCTACTCCTATTGAAGTTTGCCAATACCCTTGGTACATATTATCAATCTCTTCTTTTAAATTTCTAGCTAAACCAAGAATCAATGCCCAAGTCAATTCAGGTGTTGGGTTTAAATTTATATCTGTTCCACAAACTATAATTTTTCTTTTCTTCGCAGCCTCTAAATCAACAGATTTGTTTCGTAATCCGCTTGTAATTACAAATTTTAAATTATTTAGATTATCAATTAAATTTTTTGTAATTGGAGTTCTCTCTCTCATAATTAATAAGGCCTCAAAATCAGATAATTGTTCAATTACATCAGCTTCATCTAGAAAGGGTTCGCTGAAAATTTTAAACTCGTATTTCCCAGATAGTTTTCCTAAATCTACAAACTGTTGGGCAACGTTTTGGTAATCATCTAATATAGCAACTTTAAGCATTTTTAACTTTCTTGTTTGATAACAGTATTCCTACTATGATAAAACAAGCGCCTAAAATATGATAAAACATAAATTTTTCACTAAAAAAAATCATCGCCATTATCGCACTTAAAATCGGCATTAAATGTAAAAAAACACCTGATCTATTAGCTCCAATCATAGATATTCCTTTTATCCATAAAAGAAAAGACGCTAAACCTGGAAATAAAACAACATAAGATAAAATTAAAATAAATGGGAGTTCTAAATTAATTCTAAAACCAATTTGGTATTCAATAAAATAAACTGGTATCAAAAATATTAAACCGAAAGTAATTACTACTTGAAGTAATGATATTTGAGTTAACTCATATTGTTTGCCTTTCAACAACGTTGAGTATAAAGCCCAAGAGAACATTGCTATTACCATGGTTATGTCACCTTTATTAAAGTCTAAATTTTTTAATATTTCCAAGTTTGCTTTTGTAATAATCATAATCACACCAGCAAAAGAAAAAATTACTCCTATAATTTGAAAAATATTTGTCTTTTCAATTTTTAAAATTGATGAAAACAACATTATCATTACTGGTATAGTTGAAATCATTAACACTCCACTGATAACTTGAGTAAAATTAAGAGAATAATAAACAATAGAGTTAAATACAGTTATGCTCGTAACTCCCAATATAATAAAAAGCTTATAATTCTTAAAAATGTAGTTTCTTTTCTCTAGTATTTCAGGGATTGTAAAAGGAGCTAAAATTAACCAAGCAAAAAGCCATCTGTAAAAATTTAGTGAAAAAGGAGGAACTTCATAAAAACTTGCGAGTTTACCTACTACAAAATTTCCTGCCCAGAAAGTTACTGTTAAAAATAGATATAAATAAGCTAAAAAATTATTATCTTTAGTCACTTAACTAAATCTAAGCGAACTATAAGGTTTTAAATCTAAATTTGTATTTTCGTTCGCTATCATCCCTGAAACAATCTTTCCAGAAATTGGACCTAAAGTCCATCCTAAATGATGATGCCCAAAACAATAATAAATATTTTTGTAATTTTTTGATGGCCCCATAACAGGCAAAAAATCTGGTAAAGTTGGTCTAAATCCTAGCCACTCATCTTCATGTTCAGGTAAATCACCAAGCATATATTTTGCATTATTTATCAAATTTTTAACTCTTGATTTAGATAATGGATTATCTAATCCACCAAATTCTACAGTTCCAACAACTCTTAAACCTTGTTCCATCGGTGTAATTCCAAATCCACGGTTGGAAAATATTACAGGTCTACTCAATAAATGATCACAATTTTTGAAATGGACATGATATCCACGTTCTGTATCTAAAGGTATTTTTTCACCAAGATTATCTGTTAATTTTTTTGAAAAAGCCCCACATGCTATTACTGCTTTATCAAAATTATAGCTTTGAGTTTCAGTTTTAAAAACTGGTTTATCTTCATCAAAATTAATTTCATTAATATTTACTTTGTTAAATTTTCCTCCCTTTTGTAAAAATAAATCGAATAATTTTAAAAGAATTCTTTTAGGATTTCTTGCGTGTCTTGCATAAGGATAAAATACCCCTGCGTGATAAAATGGTTTAATGTGTGGTTCAAGATCGTGTATTTCAGCTTTTGTAACCAATTGTTGTTTAACGCCCAATTCTTCTCTAACTTTAATTTCTAATTCTCTACTTTTTAAATCTTTGTCATTCCATATATAAAGAATTCCCTTATTTTCGACTAAACCTTCCAAGTCTACCTCTTCAAACAATTCATCGTAAGCTGGTAAAGCCAAATCTAAAATTTGATGCATGTTTTTAGCAGTGTGCATCATCTTGGAATTAGTTGTGTTCATTATAAATTTTATAAACCAAGGAATCATTTTAGGCACATAATTCCATTTTAAAGCTAATGGACCTGAAGAACTTAACAGCATGGCAGGAATATCTGCAAGAACGTCAGTTCTATTTAAAGAGAGAGATGCATAGGGAGAAAAATGACCTGCATTACCATAAGAGGCAGCTTGGCTTCCTGGATTATCCCTATCAAAAATAGTTACGTTAAAACCTTTTTTTTGTAGAAATAGTGCATTAGATACACCCTGAATACCTGCTCCAACTATTCCCACTTTAAGATTTTTATTCATTAAATTGTTATACAATTAAAAATTATATTTTAAGAGTGACAAATTATGCAAACTTAAATTGTGTTAAGCAATTATTTGTTTATGATTAATTTTTGCACTTAATACTATACCAAAACCAATCATTGTAGCTAACATTGAAGAGCCACCATATGACATTATTGGTAACGGAGAGCCAACTATAGGTAGTAATCCTAAAACCATAGATAAGTTTACAACGATGTAAATAAATATTGCAAAAGCGTAGCCAAAACAAAAAAGTCTTGCAAAATTACTTCTTGAAATAGATCCTATTCTTATAATTCTAAAAATTATTATTGAGTATAATATTAAAAGTCCAACCGAACCTATAAAACCAAACTCCTCTGAGAATAACGTAAATATAAAATCTGTATGTTTTTCAGGTAAAAAATCTAAATAACTCTGTGTTCCTTTTAAAAAACCTTTTCCGTCAAGGCCACCTGAACCAATTGCTATTTTTGATTGTATAATTTGGTATCCTGCTCCCAAGGGATCTCTATCTGGGTCTAAAAAAGTAAGTATTCTCAGTTTTTGATAGGGTTTTAAGAATGAAATTATAAATGGCAGCGAAATTAAGAAAGTAATAAAAGAATATATAAAATATTTAATTTTTACACCTCCTAACCATAATATAATTAATCCACTTAAAGCAATAAGTATTGATGTACCAAGATCAGGTTGAGAAACTACAAAAATAGTTGGAATTAATATAATCGATATTACTATTGTTATACTAGTAAATGAATTAACATTTTCTATTTTTAACCTGTGATAATATTTAGCTAGACACATTATTATTGCTATTTTCATTAATTCGGAAGGCTGAAGTACAAAAAAATATACATCCATCCATCTTTGTGAACCTGAAGATTTAATACCAAACAAAGATACCCAAACTAATAATAGGATAACAACTAGATAAATTAAATATGAAAAATTATGCCAAAATTTTATGTTAAATAAAGCTACAAAAATCATCAATGGAAAAAAAACTACAAGTTTTACAAAATGATTTTTAGTGTGAAAAAGGATATCACCACCATCTGTAGAATACATAACAAAAACACTTAGTACAGAAAGAAGGGTAACAGAAATTAATAATATATAGTCTAAATTTTTAATTTTTTGAAAAAATGTTAGCTCATTATTTAATCTATCCTGTTGAAACATTTAAATAGTAATCCTTTCAAAATTTGACTGCTGATCTCTTAAATCATGTCTATCAATAATTAATTTGAATAATTTTTTTGCAATAGGTGCTGCTGCTTTACTTCCGGATCCACCATGTTCAATAATTATACTTAGAGCATATCTTGGATTTATATATGGACCATAAGCAACATATAAGGCATGGTCCCTATCTTTATAAGGTATTTGCTCTAATTCTAAATCTAATTCTCTTTCTCTTTTGCTTATTCTTTTAACCTGTGCTGTTCCAGTTTTTCCTGCAAATTGATATTTGGGATCATCAATTCTTGATTTATAAGAGGTTCCAAATCTCTCATTGGTTGAACTAAACATAGCTTCTTGAATAATCTTAATATTTTTTTTATCTTTAAATAATTTTTTGTCTAACAAAGACTCAGAATTAGAGTCAAATAATAAGCCACTTTCCATAGATTGCTTTGCATCTTCATAAGATACTGGGTTGCTATCTACAATTATTTTTGGTTTGATCGCATACCCACCATTAGCTATTTGTGCTGTCATCATACAAAGTTGTAGGGGTGTTGATTGTATATAACCTTGACCAATGCCTGTAATTAGTGTTTCTCCTAATACCCAGCCCCTACCCAGATTATTTTTTTTCCATTTTGTATTTGGAAAAAGTCCTTTTTTTTCAATATCAAAATATTTACCAAGTACTTTTTTACCTAAACCAAACTTTTCAGCTGTAATACTCAATCGATCGACACCTAACAATCTTGCAACTTCATAAAAATAGGTATCACAGGATTGTTTCATTGCATTTTTCAAACTAACCCAACCGTGTCCTTTTTCCTTCCAACAATGAAATGTTTGTCCGTATAACTCCATCTTTCCTGTGCATTTAACTTTAAACTTTGTATCAATAACGTTGTTTTCCAAAGCTGATAAAGCAACGATTGGTTTTATAGTTGAACCTGGAGAGTATAGGCCTGAAAGAGTTTTGTTAATTAACGGTTTTAAGGGATTGTTTCTAATTAATTGCCATTCATCTTGACTTATACCGAATAAAAATAAATTTGGATCATAAGATGGAGATGAATACATTGCAATTATATCTCCTGTATAAATATCCATTACACTTATTGATCCTGCTTTTTCATTTAACAATTCTGCACAAGCTTTTTGTATTTCTGTATCAACAGTTAAACGTATTTTTGATCCTTGCTGACCTTTTTGATGCTCAAGTTGATTAATTCTCTTACCATAAGCATTAACTTCATATCTTTGAATTGCATTTGTTCCTATTAAATGATTTTCAAGTCTTTTTTCTAAACCTAGTTTTCCAATTTTCATCCCAGGCACAAATCTTTCTTGGATAATTTGATTGTTTAAAATTTCTTTCTCGTTGGGTTGACTCACATATCCAAGAACATGGGTATAAACATCTTTGAATGGATAATTTCTGGAGATTGTCATTACAGGTTTAACACCTACAAGATCGTATAAATAATTATTAATTTTTACAAATTGACTCCAGCTTAAATTTTCAGAAACAATAATGCTATCCCATGGTTTTAGTTCCGCCTTTAATTTATTTATTCTTGCAATTTTAGTTTCACTTAGATTTAAAAGATTTTTCAATCTAACTAATAAATAATTGAAATTCTCAACCTGCTCTGGAATTATATGTAATTGGTAAACTTTCAAATTGCCTGCAATTACATTTCCAAAGTAGTCTACTATATTTCCTCTTGTGGGTGGGAGCTTCCATTCTCTAATTCTATTCTTATCTGACAGAGTAAGATATTTTTTATTTTCGTTTATTTGAAG
>CACBWE010000030.1 GCA_902542855.1 uncultured Pelagibacteraceae bacterium
GCGGATCAAAGAAAATGACAGAAGGATTTGGTCCAAAAGTTACAGGTTTTGATCACTTTAGCTTTGGAGATCATAGTTCTCTAAAAAAGAAAATTAATAAAAATACAGCTGCTATTATGGTTGAAACTATTATGGGTGAAGGCGGTATAAAAGTGATACCAGATTGGTGCTTAAAAGAATTAAGGGCATTATGCAATAAGAAAAAAATATTATTAATCCTTGATGAAGTTCAGTGTGGAATTGGAAGATCTGGTGATTTCTTTGCTTTTGAAAAATCAAAAGTAAAACCTGATATTGTGCCAATTGCAAAAGGAATAGGTGGAGGGTTTCCAGTAGGTGCAGTTTTAATGAATAAAAAAGTTGCCTCTGGAATGACACCAGGTACTCATGGATCGACATTTGGAGGAAATCCTTTGGCGATGGCTGTTGGAAATACCGTAATTGATATTATATCAAATAAGAAATTTTTAAATAATGTAAAAAGTCTATCTAAATATTTTTTATTTAAATTAAACAAAATTCAGGAAAAATATCCAAATGTAATTAAGCAAATAAGAGGAAGAGGTTTTTTGATTGGGATACAGTTGTATAAAGATCAAACTGAATTTGTTAAAAAATTAATGGATAATCAGTTGTTGACTATTCGGGCCGCAGAAAATGTTGTTCGTATTTTACCTCCATTAAATGTTAAAAAAAATGAAATAGATTTAGCAATAAAAATTATTGAAAAGGTCTGCTCACAGATAAAATAATATGAAACATTTCATTAATTTAAAAAATATACCTGTGAAAGATCTTAGAAAGATTATTATTGATGCTAAGAAAAGAAAAAGTTTAAGAAAACAACTAAGTACATTAGAGGTTGATAAGGGTGCACCCTTAAAAGGAAAATTATTAATCCAAATGTTTGAAAAATCTAGTTTACGAACAAGATTAAGCTTTTATTTAGCTATCAAACAATTGGGTGGTGGTACTTTGACTTTGAGATCGAATGAGCTTCATTTGGGCCAGGGTGGAGAGAGCATTGCCGATACGGCAAAAATTCTCTCAACTTATGGTGATGGATTTATGCTTAGAACTGATAGCGATAAAAAGGTTGAAAACTTTGCTAAATATTTATCAATACCGATAATTAATGGTTTAAGCCCTTCATCTCATCCTACTCAAGTTTTATCTGACGTTTTTACAGTTGAGGAAATAAAGAAGAAACCTATTTCAAAATTAAACATTTGTTGGATAGGTGACTCTAATAATGTTTTGGATAGTTTAATTGCTGCCTCAGTAAAATTTTCTTTCAAACTAAGTATTGGTTGTCCAAGAAAATTTGAACCAGGAAAAGAAGTTAGAGCTTGGGTCAAAAAAAATAATAAGCAAATTTATATTTATAATGATGCGAAAAAAGCAGTTTCTGGCGCTGACGTAATTTTTTCTGATAAGGTTATTTCTTTAAATGATAAAGTTAATAAGAAGAAAAAAATAAAAGCATTTAAAAATTTTAAAATTGATAAAAAATTAATGAGTTATGCAAAAAAAAATTGCATTTTTTTACATTGTTTACCAAGAGGAGACGAAGTGAGTGATGATGTTTTCTTAGGAAAAAAATCTCACGTATGGCAACAAGCACTCAATAGAGTTCACGTACAAAAAAGTATTTTATTATATTGTTTTGGAAAATTAAGGTAGCGGCAAAGGGCTGTCTGAATTCTCATTTAGATATTTTATTACAGAGGCTCTATCTTTTTCTTTTCTAAGACCTGCATATGCCATCTTTGTTCCCTTAATCCATTTTGCAGGTTTAATTAAAAATCCATTTAGTTCTTCAAAAGTCCATTCTTTATCATACGCTGCTAATGCTTTAGAATATTTATATTCTTCAACCGCTCCAACTTTTCTTCCCACAACATTATATAGCGCTGGACCTATAGCATTCTTTCCTCCTTTAACAATTGAATGACAAGCTGCGCATTTTTTAAAAACTTTTTCACCATGAGCAATATCTCCCATTGCCATCAATGCTGATATATCAATTTTGTCTGACGTCGTGCTTGAGCTGGTTGTGGATACAGTAGTGGCAGCTTCTACTTCAACTGAATAACCGGGCGTTTCAGGTTTCTCTACATGGAATATAATATCAGATAATTTTCCAATACCGATAACAAGCAGGGCAACCATTAAAACTGCAGCAACTATTTTATTTATTTCGAAAGAATCCATTTTTTCTAAATTTTGTAGTGAACGTATAACACGATAAATTAAAAAAAAGCTAAAATTTAATGTATAAATTTGCCTCTATAGTTGTTTAACGAGTATAATAATTTGAAAATATAATGAAAACTTTAGTAATTATACCCTCTAGAATGTCTGCGACTAGGCTTCCAGGTAAACCGTTATTAAAAATAAATGGTTTATCAATTATATCACATGTGTCTAAAAAAGCTGGAGAAGCCAATATTGGAGACGTGATTGTAGCTACAGAGGATCAAGAAATTATTGATGATGTTAAAAGTAATGGTTTCAATGCTATTTTAACCAGCAATAAACATAAGACAGGAACAGATAGAATTTACGAAGCACTTAAAAAATCAAATGCAAGAGATGTTGATTTTATTATGAATTTGCAAGGTGATGAACCAGCAATCGATATTGATGATATCAAAAGTTTGAATGACAAAATGGTAAAAAATAATTCTAATTTAGGAACTCTTGCGGCAAAAATAAAAGATAATAAAAACCTTAAGAATGAAAATATTGTTAAGGTCATTACAGAAAATAGCCTAGAAAGTGATCATTTTCCAAAGGCCGTATCCTTTTCAAGAAAATCTGAGCAGGTAGAAAATATTTATCACCATATTGGAATTTATTGTTATTCAAGAGATTGTCTAGAAAAATTTGTTCACTTGGATCAATCCAAAAATGAAATAGAAAATCGACTAGAGCAGTTAAGAGCATTAGATAATAATATTGATATCAATGTTTCACTTGCTATGTCATCTCCAATAGGAGTGGATACAGAAGAAGATTATCTAGCCTTAAAAAAAATAATGGAATATAAGAATTGATGAGTAAAATTTATTTTCAGGGAACCTTTGGTGCATATTCTCATTTAGCAGCGCTTTCTATTGATCCTAAAGCAGAAATATTACCTTGTAAAACTTTTGATGAGTGTTTTAACAAAGCATCTGAAGAGCCAAATAGCAGAATTATAATTCCAGAATCAAATAGAATTACTGGTAATATTGGAATTGAATATTTAATATTTAAACATAGGCTAAATATTTATAAAGAGCATTTTCAAAAAATTGAACACAACTTATTAGGACAACCTGGAGCTAAATTAAAAGATATCAAAGAAGTATACTCACATGCTCAAGGATTGTCTCAGTGTTCAAAATTTATAAAAGAAAATAATTTAGCAGAACATATTAGAGCAGATACTGCTGGATCTGCTGAAATGATTTCTAAAACAAAAGATATCAAACAATCTGCGATAGCATCTTCCTTAAGCGCTGAAATTTATGGCTTAGAAGTAATTGAAAAAAAAATAGAAAATGAAAGTGGAAATTTGACAAGATTTTTGGTTATGGGAAAAAATATTTCTCAACCAGAATTTAAAGACAAAACTTATATAACCTCTTTTTTATTTAAATTGAAAAGTAAGCCAGCTGCCCTCTATCAATCACTAGGAGGTTTTGCTATTAATGGTGTTAATTTAACTAAACTACAAAGTTATCCAGAAAAAAATAGTTTCGACTCTTATTTTTTCTTGTGTGATTTAGATGGACATATTGAAGACCCAAAAGTTCAAAAATCTCTTGAAGAGCTGGGACTACATTGTGAGGATTTTCACGTTCTAGGTGTTTTTGAAGCTGATAGTTTGAGACAAAATAAATAAGAATCTTTTCTTGTAGATTAGAAATTTTAACTGCTATAATAGATCTGGAGGCTAGAGGTGGATGCTGCTTGAACCCGACCAGATCTTAACGGAAGCAGTCGTAGAGACAGTTATTCAGGTTCTAGTCTCCTTATAGATATATGAATAATAACTCAAAAGTACTAGCGCTAAAATATAGACCACAAACTTTTGATGATCTTATTGGTCAAGAGGTTGTTGCGGAAACAATCACCAATTCGATTAAATCTAACAAAATACCTAATGCATATTTGTTCACTGGAATAAGGGGAATAGGAAAAACTACTACTGCAAGAATTGTTGCAAAAGCACTTAATTGCTCAAATGGAATAGAAAATAAATGTAAAATTAAATGTGATAATTGTGATGCGATCACAAACTCAAATCATATCGATGTTCTTGAGATGGATGCTGCAAGTAAAACGGGCGTAGATGACGTAAGAGATTTGATTGAATTTTCTAGATATGGGCCAACATCTGCAAAATATAAAATTTTCATAATTGATGAAGTTCATATGCTTAGCAAGCAAGCATTTAATGCATTATTAAAAACTTTAGAAGAGCCACCAGAATATTTAAAATTTATTTTTGCAACAACAGAAATAAAAAAAATTCCTATTACTGTTGTTTCTAGATGTCAAAGATTTGATTTGTCTAGAATAAAATCCTCAGAATTATTAGAATATATAAAATTAATTAAAGATAAGGAAAATGGAAAAATAACAGAAGATGCTTTAAAGCTTATAGTAAAAATTTCGGAAGGTTCTGTTAGAGATGCTTTATCATTATTAGATAGAGCATTATTAAGTTTGGATGATGGGAGGGAATTGGATTTAAATTCAGCTCAGAAAATTTTTGGATATTTCGATAAATCTCAATTAATTGATTTATTTGAGCTGATTTTAAAAGGTGAAGAAACAAAAGTAATAAATATTTATAGAAAAATTTATGACCAAGGTGTTGAACCAAAAGTTTTTATTAATGACTTTTTGGAGTTACTTTATTATTTTAAAAATATTAATTCTTTAACTTTAGAAAGCACAAACTTTTCATTAAATGATGAAGAATTTTCTAAAATTAAAAATTTATCAAATCAAATAGATTCAGAGGTATTGATATTATTTTGGCAATTTGCCATTTCTTCTCTTGAAGAAATTGATATTGTTTCTAACCAGCACCTTTCAATTGAAATGTTTTTAATAAGACTAATGCATTTAAGTTCTGTAAAATCTAAAAATAAAGTTGAAAAAGTTGAGATTGATTTGAAGAGTGAAAATTTAGTTAACAATAAAGAAACCGAATTAACTCCTAAAACAATCAACCAAATTAAGAATGTTGCGCAAGAAGAAAAAACTAAACCAGAAGTACAAACAGATATTAAAGGAGAAAAGAAAATCAATATAAATGCATTTGAGGACTTAATTGAAATCTGTTCAAAAAAAAAGGAGATCAAACTAAAATACGAATTAGAAAAAAATGTTAATCTCGTAAAATTCGAAAAAAATAGAATTGAGATATCTTTTAATGAGAGTTTAAACAAAGATTTTGTAAAAGATTTATCATCAAAACTTTTCGAATGGACTGATGAGAGATGGATTATTACATTTAGTAAATTAAAAGGGCAAATGTCAGTAAAAGATAAAGAAAAAAATGAAAAAAAACAATTAATAGATGAAATGAAAAATTCAGAAATATTTAAAAGTGTTTTGGATAAATTTCCTGATGCAGAATTAATAGATGTAAATTCAAAAAAAGATGGAGCTGATAATGACTGATTTTAGTAAAATTT
>CACBWE010000031.1 GCA_902542855.1 uncultured Pelagibacteraceae bacterium
AAAAGAGAATTTTCTGAAGATATAGAGGTTTCAAAATCTTCAATATTAATTAATCTTGAAGATACTAGCTCAATATATTGTGATGTAGATATACCTGAAATTTTTGTGCCATTTATTAAAGTTGGTCTGCCAGTTGATATTAAATTTTCTGGATACAAAAATAAAATTTATAAAGGTGAAGTAGACTCTTTTGCCAGCAGGATAAGTGAAGATACAAGGGCTTTAGCAACAAGAGTTAAAATGGATAATTCATCAGGTGAAATATTACCTGGCTCATTTTTAGAAATATCAATTAAATATGATGTAAGAAATGGCTTAAGTGCTCCTGATACTAGTACAATTGTCGAAGGTGAAAATGTTTTTATCTATAAAGTAGATGAAAAAAATAAAGTAATGAAAACAAAGATAATCATTGGTGATAGATACTTAGGCTTTGTAGAAATATTAGATGGATTAAATAATGGAGATAAAATTGTTGCAGAAGGAACAAAAAAAGTAAGACCAAATTTAACAATCAGACCTATAGAGAAAGGTACTAAAAAAAAACAAGGAGACTCTAGCTGGGGTAAAAAAGATAAATCAAAAAAAGCTGAAGAAAAAAAAGGTAAATTTGATTGGTTGCAAAATATTTTTAAAAAATCAGATAAAGAGAAAAAATAATTATTCCAGGAGGTGGTCTTTTACTAAATTTTTTTTTGAAATGATTTCCAATCATTGTTCTTCCAATGATCACTGTTGCAATTATTAGAAAAAATATAATTACTATACTTGTTATTTTGGTGGATGTTTTCATAAGTTAATTTTTCCATATTCGGCCCAAGAGCCATCGTAAATGGTCGGCATATATTTAGCATTTATTAAAGAATAAGCTAGTGCCAATACACTTGCGGTCACTCCAGAACCACATGAAAATACTAGATTTTTATCATGGTCAAATTTAAAGGACTTAAATTTTTCCATTATTTTATCTTTACTAACGAAAGTATGGTCTTCGTTTACTAATTCAGAAAAGGGTAGGCAAAAAGAATTTTTTATTGAACCACTTCTAAGACCTTTTCTTGGTTCAGCAACTTTGCCTTCAAATCTTTCTCTACTTCTTGCATCAACAACATTAAATTTACCTGTATCAATATTTTCATCTATTTGTTTTTTATTTTTAACAAGTTCTTTATTTTCTTTACATTTATACTTTGATGTTTGAGTGATCACTTTTTTGTTATCTGTAAATTTATTTTCTTTTTTCCATTTTTTTAATCCACCATCTAGAACATGAACTAGCTTAGCGTCATGTCCATAATAAATTAAATTGTACCAACATCTACAAGAACTAATAACATCAGAGTTATCGTAAACTACTATTCGATCATTATTTTCTATACCCATATTGCTCATTATTTTTTCCCAAGATTTAGTATTGGTAAGCATATGTGGTAAATCAGTATCTAATTTTGAATTTTTATCTAAATCAAAAAAAATAGCATTTGGAATATGTTCCTCTTTATATTCCTCAAAACCGTTTCTTTGAGTTTGAGGCATATGCCATGAGCAATCAATGATTTTTACTTTATCAATATTAATTTCTAACCAACTTGTATCAACTAAAGACATTTTATCTTTTTTCTAAATATCTTTGATGATACTCTTCAGCTGGGCAATAATTTTTAACTAAAGAAGTTTTTGTTACGACTTTTCCTGATAATTTGATGTTTTCTTTTTCTATTATTTTTTCAGCAGTAATTTTTTGCTGATCATTTAAATAAAATATTTCACTTCTATATTGGGTTCCAAAATCTGGTCCTTGAGAATTTAGAGTTGTTGGATCATGAATTTCAAAAAAATATTCAAGAATTTTCTCGTAAGATATTACTTTAGGATCAAAATCTAATTTTACTACTTCTGCATGATTTGTTGTGCCTGTGCATACTTCTTTGTAATTGGTTTCAGCATTATGACCTCCACAATAACCTACTTCTGTTTTTATAACTCCATCAAGTTTACTAAACTTAATTTCTGGTCCCCAAAAACATCCTAATCCTAAAATTGCTATTTCCATTGATAATTAACTTAATTAATTTAAAGTTAATCATATGCTATCAAAAAATCAATTAGGCTTTTTTTACATGTTTATATCAGTATGTGCATTTTCGCTTATGGATGTGATTGTTAAATGGTCTGAGGATTATCCCGTTGGACAAGTTTTGTTTTTTAGAGGATTTTGTGGAATAATTCCTATTTTATTTCTTATTCCTAAAGATAGATATTTAGATTTTTATAAAACAACTAGACCATTTCTGCATTTTAAAAGATGTTTAGCAGGATTGATTGCGTTGCTATCTATATTTATCGCTTTAAGAAATTTACCTTTGGCAACAGTTGTTAGTATAACTTTTGCAGCACCAATATTCACAACTATATTTTCAATTTTTTTGTTAAATGAAAAAGTTGGTTTATATAGGTGGTTAGCGGTTTTAGTTGGTTTCGTTGGTATAATTATTATATCGGAACCTGGGTTTAGCTCACTTAACTTATATTATATTTATCCAATAATATTTTGTTTAGGATTATCATATGTTGCAATAGCTATAAGAAAATTGTCTTCAACAGAACCAGTATGGTTAATTAGTTTCTTTTTTTTCATTTTCTATAATGCTTTTAAGTTTTTTATCTTTTTATCAAAACTGGATTCTTCCAAGTTTAATTGATTTATTTTTGTTATCTTTGATTGGTATATTGGGTGGTCTTGCAAATTTGTGGTTATCCCAATCTTATAAATTATCAGAAGTAAGTTTAGTAACACCTCTGAAATATCTAGCACTAGTATTTGCAATAATTTTTGGTTATTTTATTTGGGATGAAGTACCAACATTTAAAACATTGTTAGGTGCTGGATTAGTAATTTTATCCTCATTTATTATTTTTAGACGTGAGCTGGTATTAAAAAAACGTTTATCGGTATCTAGACATGAGTAAAGCCCCATCATACTGGATCAAAGCAAAAAAATATTTATCTAAAAAAGATAAGGTAATGTCATCATTAATTAAAAAATACAAATCTCCTTCAGAGACAGTGCTTACCTCAAGAAGAGATGTTTTTTTTTCACTTTGTAAAAGTATAATTGGACAACAAATTAGTGTTGCAGCTGCAAATTCAGTTTTTTTAAAATTTAAGAAAAAATGTAAAAATAAAATTAATGCAAAAACAGTTAATAAGTTATCTTCATCTCAGCTAAAAAGTTGTGGCTTAAGCAGGCAGAAAGTAAAAGGAATTAAAAGTTTAGCTAAAAAAGTACTGAACAAAGAATTTAATCCAAAAATTATTTCAAAATTGTCTGATGAAGAAGCGATTATTTATCTCTCTCAGTTAAGACAAATTGGAAGATGGTCAGCAGAAATGATCTTATTGTTTACATATAATCGTCCTAATATTTGGCCAATTCAAGATATTGGCTTGTTAAGAGCTATTTCAAAAAATTTTAATAAAAAATACTTACCACCAGAAAGTTATATAACATATTTAAACAAAAAGTTTTCACCTTACTGTTCTGTCGCCACTTGGTATTTATGGAGAAGTATAGATCCTGAACCTATTCAATATTAAATCTTTATTATCTTACATTCCCTCAAAAATTATATGTTCTCTTGTAGCATTGTTTTCTAGATGTTTCCTAGCCTCAACATACTCTTCAGAATTGTAACAATTTTTTGCAGCTTCTATATCTGGAAATTCTGCAAGAGCCACTCTGACCATTTCCCTACCATCTAAAGTTATATTATTTGCACTTCTTGCCAATATTCTTCCAGAATATTTTTCAACCGCTTCTTTTGCTTTAACAGCATATTTTTTAAGTCTTTCGTCATCCTTTATTTCAGTATAATTTGCAATCCAATAAGCTTTCATAATTCTCCTTTTTAAATTTTTTTAATTATGATACCAAATTTAAGTGAAAAAATTATTTTTAAATTTCTGTTGCAATTTGTTTTTATTAATATTTGTATCAATTATACAAGCTAATGCTGATGAATTATTTAGTAAGGGAAAAGAAGTTTTTCTAGGAGCTGGAAATTGTGCAGCGTGCCATATGCTATCGGATGCTGGATCAAACTCAATGGTTGGTCCAAATTTAAATGAAATTAGACCTGATATTCAAAGAATTATAATGGCAGTTAGAAACGGTATAGGAGTAATGCCTGCGATGGAGGGTATACTAACTGATGATGAAATAGAAGCGGTTGCTCATTATACTTCTATAGCTGCGGAAAAATAATAAAAATTTTAACTATAATTTTTTATCCAATGTTTAGCTATGTCTACTCTTTTGCAGATCCAAATATCCTTAAATTTTGTAATGTAATTTAAAAATTTTTTAAGAGACTGTATTCTACCAGGTCTTCCAATTAATCTACAATGCAAGCCAACCGACATCATCTTTGGTGAAGTTTTTCCTTCCTCATAAAGGGCATCGAAACTATCTTTTAAATAATTATAAAATTGTTCACCCGAATTAAATCCTTGATTAGTTGCAAATCTCATATCATTGTTATCGAGTGTATAAGGAACCATGAGTTGTTTTTTACTACCTTTTTTTATCCAATAAGGAAGATCATCACTATATGTGTCGCTACAGTATAAAAAATCACCATTTTCGATTACTAAATCTAAAGTATTTGTGCTACACCTACCAGTGTACCAACCAGCAGGTTGATAGCCAAAAATCTTTTTTATAGATTTGACTGCAAGTTTCATATCATTCTTTTCTTTTTTCTTTGATACATTTTGATAATCAATCCATCTCCACCCATGACAAGCAACTTCATACTTTGCTTTTTTTATAGCAGAACAAACTTCTTTATTTCTCTCCAATGCCATACCAACTCCAAAAATTGTAAGTGGAATTTTTTTTTTGTTGAAGAGGTCGTGAATTCTCCAAAATCCTCTTCTTGATCCATATTCATAAATTGACTCCATATTTAAGTGTCGACCTTTAATTGCTTTTGCTCCTATAATTTCTGATAAAAATACTTCTGAAGTTTTGTCACCGTGTAGAGTACAATTCTCTGCTCCTTCTTCATAATTTAGTACAAATTGTAAAGCTAACTTTGCATTACCAGGCCACCTTACCTTAACTTGTTTGGAACCATATCCCACTAAATCTCTTGGATATTTTTTTTTCATTTCTTTAAAATAATTTTATCTTTTTTAAATTTATAAATAACAAGATTGTTTCCTTTTCCTTTTCTATCTACAATTAGAAAATTCATATCTTTCATAGAAATCAACGGAAAGTGCCAAATACCAGCATTGTAATTAACCCCAGTTTGTTTTGGTACTAAAAAGGATTGGATTTTATTTACATCTGGTTTATCTCCTTTTGGTGCTACAAATACTAAAAATTTTGTATCTTCCATTGGTATAAAGGCTTGGCTTCCTAAAGGATGTTTTTCCATCATATCAATTTTCATAGGAAACTTTCTTTTTTTTGCTTTAAAAATACTAACAATTGCTTT
>CACBWE010000032.1 GCA_902542855.1 uncultured Pelagibacteraceae bacterium
AATATCTGCATAACTTGAGCTTATTACACAAGTAATACCAAAATCTAATAGTGCCCAAGGAGCATGTTCTCTTGATGATCCACACCCAAAATTTTTTCCTGCAATTAAAATTTTTGATTGTTTGTAAGGATCATTGTTTAATACAAAATCATTGATCTCTTTTCCTTTATCGTCATATCGCATTTCAAAAAACAAATTTTTTCCAAGTCCCGTTCTTTTTATTGTTTTTAGAAATTGTTTTGGAATTATCATATCCGTATCAATATTAACTATTGGAAGATAAGCTGGAATACTCTTCAATTTATTAAATTTTTGCATTTAATTTTGATACTTTCTTACATCATCAAGATTACCTGATATAGCGGCGGCAGCTGCCATTCCAGGACTAACTAAATGTGTTCTTCCACCTCGTCCTTGTCTACCCTCAAAATTCCTATTTGATGTAGAGGCACATCTTTCTTCAGGTTTTAATTTATCGGCATTCATCGCTAAACACATGGAACAACCAGGTTCTCTCCATTCGAAGCCTGAGCTAACAAAAATTTTATCTAATCCTTCTTGCTCTGCTTGCTCTTTAACTAAACCAGATCCTGGAACTACGATAGCATTTACATGTGAGGAAATTTTTTTATCCTTTAAAATTTTTGCTGCTTCTCTTAAATCTTCAATTCTGCCATTAGTACAACTACCAATAAATACCTTATCTATTTTTATATCTGTAGCTGCCATGTTAGGCTTTAAACCCATATAATTAAGAGCTCTTTCAATTGAGTTCTTTTTATCTTGATCCGACTCATTTTCAGGATTAGGAACTTTTCCATCAATTGTAATTACATCTTGAGGTGATGTGCCCCATGTAATCATAGGTAAAATTTCATCTGCATTTAAACTAATTTCTTTATCAAAACTTGCACCAGTATCTGTTTTTAAAGTTTGCCAATAATTTACTGCTTTCTCCCAATTTTCATCTTTTGGAGACATTGGTTTCCCTTTTAAATATTCAAAAATTTTTTCATCAGGTGCAATTAATCCTGCTCTTGCACCACCTTCAATTGTCATATTACAGATTGTCATTCTTTGCTCGACTGTCAAAGATCTAATTAAATCTCCAGCATATTCCACAACACATCCTGTTCCACCAGCAGTACCAATTTTTCCAATTATTTGAAGTATTACATCTTTAGAAGTAACACCGAGAGGAAGTTCACCGTTTACATTAATCCTAAAATTATTAGCCTTCTTTTGAACTAATGTTTGAGTAGCTAACACGTGCTCAACCTCTGAAGTTCCTATTCCAAATGCTAAAGCACCAAACGCTCCGTGTGTTGCTGTATGACTGTCTCCACAAACAATAACTGTACCTGGCTGAGTAAAACCTTGCTCTGGTCCAATTATATGAACAATACCTTGTCTCTTATCATCCATACCAAATAATTGCACACCAAATTCTTTACAATTCGCTTCTAATGTATCAACTTGAATTTTTGATTCCTGATCAGAAATACCTTTTGTTCTATCTGTAGTAGGAACGTTATGGTCTGCAACTGCTAAAGTTAAATTTGGATGTCTCACTTTTCTTTTAGAATTTCTTAGTCCTTCAAAAGCTTGCGGACTTGTTACTTCATGAATTAAATGTCTGTCTACAAAAAGTAAAGATGTACCATCTTCCTGTTGATCGACTAAGTGATCGTTCCAAATTTTATCGTAAAGTGTTGTAGACATTGAAAAAAAAATTATTTTTTTTCTTTAGGGCTTTCTGATTTTTGTTCTGCTTTAGAAGCCTCTTCTGCTTCAGGCGTTTCTTCTGCTTTAGGCGCTTCTTCTTTTGGAGCCTCTGTTGCTGGAGCTGCTTCTGATTTAGGAGCCTCTTCTTTAGGAGCTTCTACTGCTGGAGCTACATTTTCCTCTGTAACTGTTTCTGGTTTTACATCGATATCAATTCCAATTTTCTTCCTAATTTTTTCTGCAATTCTTGCTGATTTACCAGTTCTGTCTCTTAGATAATAAAGTTTAGCTCTTCTAACTTTCCCAGATCTTATTACTTTGATTGAGTCAATTAATGTTCCATACAAAGGAAAAGTTCTCTCAACACCTTCACCAAAAGAAATTTTTCTGACTGTAAAAGATGAGTTTAGATCTCTACTTTTCTTAGCGATACATACTCCCTCAAAATACTGAATTCTTTCTTTTTTACCCTCTGTAATTCTCACACCAACTTTAACAACATCACCAGGATAAAATTCAGGAATTTTTTTCTCTGAAAGTATTTTCTTTACGTTATGCTGATTTATTTCTTCAATTGTTTTCATGTTAATGTTTATCAAGTTAATTCTTCTTATATTTTTCCCATAAATCTGGTCTTCGGACGCGTGTTATAGCCTCTGATTGAGATAAACGCCAGTGTTTAATTTTATTATGATCACCTGATAATAGTACATCTGGAACAGCTTTTTCCTCCCAAATTTGAGGTTTTGTATATTGAGGATACTCAAGAAGCCCATTTTCAAAGGTTTCATCTAATTTAGAGTTTTCATTTCCTAATACACCTGGCAGCAATCTTAAAATACTATCTATTACTACATATGCTGCTGACTCCCCGCCTGACAAAACATAATCTCCAATACTAATTTCCTCAATATTTCTTGTTGAAAGTATTCTTTCGTCCACACCTTCAAAATGACCACAAATTAAAGACAGAGATTTTTCATTAGCTAGCTCTTTTGCTAAATTTTGATCAAATTTTTTTCCTTTTGGCGATAAGTATAAAATTCTCTCACTCTCATTTTTGTTTTCATCTAAAGACTTTGCTAGAACATCTGCTTTTAACAACATCCCTGAACCACCCCCATAAGGTGTATCATCTACTGTTTTATGTTTGTCGTCAGCTGCATCTCTTATGTTTACAACTTTAAGTTTCCATAAATTATTTGATAAAGCTTTTCCATAAAGTCCTTTAGATAAAGGACCAGGGAAAATCTCTGGATACAGTGTAAACACTTGAGCTTGCCACATAAATAATATTTAAATTATTTTTTTTCCTCTGTTGGAGCTTCTTCCTTAGGAGCTTCTGCTGCTGGAGCTGCTTCTGCTTTAGGAGCTTCTTCTGCTTTAGGAGCTTCTTCCTTAGGGGCTTCTGTTGCTGGAGCTGCTTCTGCTTTAGGAGCTTCTTCTTTAGGAGCTTCTTTATTATCCTCTTCTTTTTTATTTCTCTCTTTTTTTGGCACTGCTTTATTTGGATTATTTCCATTTGCAGGCATAGGCATTAGTTCATTCTCACCTAAAATTCTTGCTACTCTAGTTGTTGGTTGAGCTCCTTGACCAAGCCAATATTTAATTCTCTCAGCTTCTAGGCCCACTCTTTCTTTTTTCTCTTTTGGTAATAGAGGATTAAAGAAACCAACCTTTTCTATAAATCTTCCATCTCTTGCAAAACGACTGTCAGCAACAACAACTTTATAAACAGGACGTTTTTTTGTTCCACCTCTTGATAATCTTAATTTTAACATTTCTTCTCCTTTTTACTTTAATTGGTTAAATAGCTCTGGCGGTATACCTTTATCAGACATACCTTTCAGATTTCCTTTTGACATCTTTTTCATCATTTCAGACATCATTTTAAATTGCTTAAGCAATTTATTGATAGTGGCAGGATCTGTACCAGAGCCATTAGCAATTCTTTTTTTTCTAGAACCATCAATTATTTTTGGGTTCTCTCTTTCTTTTTTTGTCATTGATAAAATAACAGCTTCATTTTTAGTAATTATACTTTCATCAATTCCCGCTGAATCCATTTGAGATTTAATTTTAGAAACTCCTGGCATAAAAGACATAATTCCCTCAATGCCACCCATTTTTTTCATTTGTCTTAATTGAGATAAATAATCTTCCATAGAGAATTGACCTTTTTTTAAATTTTCCTCTGCTTTTTTAAGATTTTCTTCTCCTAAATCTTGAGCTGCCTTTTCTACAAGGGATACGATATCCCCCATACCAAGTATTCTGTTTGCAATTCTATCTGGATGGAAAACTTCAAGATTATCTATTTTTTCTCCTATCCCTAAAAATTTGATTGGAACGTTTGAAACATATTTCATACTCACTGCGGCTCCACCTCTTGCATCACCATCAGCCCTAGTTAAAATAATTCCAGATAAATTAACTGTATTTTTAAATTCTTTTGCCACTGAAGCTGCAACTTGACCTGTTAAAGAGTCTGCAACTAAGAAAGTTTCTGTTGGATTAATGACAGCTTCAATTTGCTTAATTTCACTCATCATTTGTAAATCGATTTGAGTTCTACCAGCAGTATCAAATAAAATTATTTCAGCTCCATTTAAATTAGCAGCACTTATTGCTCTTCTACAAATATCAGCAGGTTGCTGACCTTCTATAATAGGCAAAGTTAAAATATTATTTTGTTCTCCTAAAGATCTAAGTTGTTCTTGTGCAGCTGGTCTGTAAATATCTAGACTGACCATCATTACTTTTTTCTTTTTATTATTTTCTAAAAATTTTGCTAATTTTGCTGTTGTTGTTGTTTTTCCAGAACCTTGTAACCCAACTAACATCATTGGCACGGGTGGTACTGCGTTTAAATTTATCTCATTATTTGTTGCACCTAATAAGTCTACAAGCTCATCATAAACAATTTTAACGACCATATCCCCAGGAGAGGTAGACCTTATTATCTCTTGGCCTAATGCTTTTGGCTTAACTTTTTCAATAAAATCTTTTGCAACATCCAAAGAGACATCTGCTTCAAGTAAAGCTTGCCTAATACCTCTTAAACCTTCATCTACTTGAGCTTCATCAAGTGAAGGTGCCTTTTTCAGAGAAGAAAAAATTTCTTCAAATTTATTTGTTAAATTTTCAAACATATTTATTACGCATAGCAGTAACGCACTAGTGGGCGAACCCTCGCTGACTAGTGTCGATCTCTTTGTTTCCAAAGACACCGCAAAGTTAATGTTTTTGCGGAAACGGCAACAACCTATAATAGAGGTTCAAAAAGTCAATAAATAAGTTAAATATCTATATATGGATATTAAAGCTTTTAAAATGGACGGTTTAGGTAA
>CACBWE010000033.1 GCA_902542855.1 uncultured Pelagibacteraceae bacterium
TTTTACAAGTCTATAAGGTTGAAGTACATATGATCTTATTTGATGACCCCACCCTATTTCAGATTTAGAACTTTCAACATTTTGACTTTCTTCCTCTCTTTTTTTAATTTCATAATCATATAACCTTGCTTTCAACATATTCATGCATGTTTCTTTATTTTTATGTTGAGATCTCTCATTTTGACATTGAACAACAATTGTTGATGGAATGTGTGTTATTCTAACAGCGCTATCAGTGGTGTTAACATGCTGGCCGCCTGCTCCACTGGAACGATATGTGTCTATTCTTAAATCTTTCTCTAAAATTTCTATATTTATGTTTTCATCTACAACTGGATAAACCCAAACACTTGCAAAACTTGTGTGCCTTCTTGCTCCAGAGTCAAATGGAGATATCCTAACCAATCTATGTATTCCCGACTCTTTTTTTAACCATCCAAAAACATAGTCACCATCTATTTTAATTGTTGCAGACTTTATTCCAGCCTCGTCACCTCTATGTTCACTGATCAAATTTGATTTAAAATTTTTTTTATCAGACCATTTTAAATACATTCTTCTTAGCATATCAGCCCAATCTTGACTTTCTGTGCCTCCAGCACCAGCATGTATTTCTATATAACAATTTAAAGAGTCTGCTTCATTAGATAAAAAACATTTAATTTCATTTTTTTTAACTTTACTTCTTAAATCTTTCATATTTTGTAAAACTTCATTTTGAACTTGTAAATTTTCTTCTTCATGCGCCAGTTGATTCAAATCATCCAAATCTTTTAGTTTTTCAACATTATTTTTTAAAGAATTTGTTAAATCTTCATAAAATTTCTTTTCTTTGATTACTCTTTGAGAATTATTTTTATCTTGCCAAAAATCGGCACTCAGCATTTGTGAGTTTAAAGATTGTAGCTTTGAATGGATATTGTTTTTTTCAAAGATACTCCTGTATTTTTTGATTTATCTTTTCAACTTCTTCTTTAAGATTTTGATAATTATTATCCATTAGTAAAACTTTAATATATTATTTGAATCTAATCTATCTGAATTTGTATAAAGCACTTTTCCATCAACCACATTTTCTTTTTTAAAAACCTCAATAATTGTATTCTTTGAGTTAAATTTTGCTTTTTGACCTGTTAAAGGGTCAACAACCATCATCACTGTGCCTTTAGCGGCCTTAAATGGTCTTGCATCATTTTTATTAATAGAATCACTAATAAAACTTTTGAATATTGGCAAAGCCGTTTTAGATCCTGTTTCATATTTTCCTAATGGGGTTGGATTATCTGAACCAACATAAACACCAACTAGTACGTTTGAGGTAAAACCTATAAACCAAGTATCTGTATTTTTATTTGTTGTTCCAGTTTTACCTGCAATATTCAAATTTAAGTCTTTTAGTTTTTTAGCTGTACCTCTTTGAACAACGCCTTCTAAGATTGATGTCATTTGAAAAGCTGTTTCTGGAGAAAAAATTTGTGTATAGTTATTTTTAATCTCTGGAAAATCGTTGGTTAAATAAGAAATTTGATCACAATTAATACATTTTCTTTTATCATTATTAAAAATAGTATTTCCCTCACTGTCCTGAATTCTATCTATCAGTATTGGTTCAACAAGTTTTCCTCCATTAACAAAAACTGAATAAGCAGATGTAAGTTTTAATAAAGTTGTTTCAGCAGATCCCAAAGATATGGATAAAAGTTCTTCTGGATTATCGTAAATTTTTAATGCTTTTGAAAAATCAACTATTTTCTCTACACCAAGATTTTGGGCTATTCTTACTGTCATTAAATTTCTAGATTTCTCCAAACCAACTCTTAAAGTCGAAGGCCCATAAAATTTTTTTCCATAATTTTCTGGTTTCCACATTTTTAAATCATCTCCTTGGTCTAAAACTAGTGGTGCGTCTAGAACTAATGATGTTGGTGTAAAATTGTTCTCTAAGGCTAATGCATAAACAAATGGTTTAAAAGCTGATCCAGGTTGTCTTTTAGCTTGAGTTGCTCTATTAAATTCACTTTGTTTAAAACTAAAACCCCCACTTAGTGCTAATACTCTTCCAGTAAATGGATCCATCACAACAATTCCACCATTTACCTTTGGTAATTGTTGTAAGTTAAAAATATTTTCTTTAAGATTTTTAACAAAAATAATATCTCCAGGTTTTAATAATTTATTAAATTCTTTTTTTGTCCAAGAAATACTCTGATATTCAATAACACCATCTATATTATCTTCTGTTTCTATTTCTGCTGAAAATTTATTTATCTTTTTTATTATTGCTAGTTTCCAATTAATTGAATTCTCTAATTTATACTTTTCTAAATCTTTTTTCCATTCTGAATTATAATTCTTGTTAGTAAGTGGTCCTCTCCATCCCTTTCTTTTATCATATGCAATTAATCCATCCCTAAGTGATTTTGTTGCAATTGTTTGTAGATTTAAATCTATCGGAGTATTGATATTAAAACCTTGTTTATAAACTTTATCATAGCTCAAGGTTTCAATTACACTTTTTCTAACATCTTCAATAAAATATTGAGCATCTTCTAAATAAATTTTTTTATTTTTTTTTAAAATTATTTCTTCTTTTGTAAGTTTTTCATACCATTCTGTAGTTAAATAATTATTATCTAACAAATTTTTTAAAACTAAATTTCTTCTAAATTTTGCTATATCTGGATTTCTATAAGGATTATATCTACTGGGTGCTTTTGGCAAAGCTGCTAACAAAGCAGCTTCTGAGTAATTTAAATCTTTAATAGATTTATCAAAATATTCTAAGCTTGCTGCAGCCACTCCATATGCTCCACTTCCAAGATAAATTTGATTTAGATAAAGTTCTAGAATTCTTTCTTTAGATAAGGCTCTCTCTATTCTAAAAGCTAGAATTGCTTCCTTAAGTTTCCTATTTATGCTTACTTCATTTGTTAGTAAAAAGTTTTTTGCTACCTGTTGAGTAATTGTAGATGCTCCCTCTAACCTCTTTGATGATAAAATATTTGAAATATTATTTATTACAGCTCTAATAACTCCTTTAGCATCAACGCCTGGATGTTTGAAAAAATTTTTATCTTCAGCAGATAAAAATGCGTTAATTACATTTTTTGGAATTGAATTAAATGGAACAAATACTCTTTTTTCCTTTGAAAAATCTGCCACCAAATCACCATTACCAGAATAAACTTTACTGGAAACAGGAGGTTTGTAACTTTTAAGAAATTTATAATCTGGTAAATCATTAGAATAAGTCCATAAAACACTAATTATCGAAATTGCTGATAATAGAATAAAAGAAGTAATTAAAATAAAGATATTTATAAATAATTTATTCATTTTAATTTCATTATATCTTGGAATTTGTTAAAGATATGGCAAGAAAATTAAACAAAATTTAAAAATAAATTTAGTAATGAAATTAATATTAACAAAATTATGGAAAAAAATTTATATATTGATGCTTCGCATCCTAACGAAACAAGAGTTGTTCTTAAATCAGGTGAAAATATTGAAGATTACGAGTACGAAGGTTTAAAAACTAACTTAATAAAAAATAATATTTATTTAGGAAAAGTAAGTAGAATTGAACCATCATTACAAGCTGCTTTCATTGATTTTGGAAGAGAGAGGCATGGGTTTTTATCCTTTAATGACATTCAATCAGATTATTATCAGATACCAAAAGCTGATTTAGAAAGAATTAAGGAAGAGGAAGAAAAAGCTAGAGAAGAGCTTTCAAGAGAGGTTCAGGCAAAAGAAGAGGAAAATATTGCCGAAGGAAAACTAGAAATCGATGATCCTATAGAAAAGACATCAGAGCAGCAAACTGAGGAAGATTTAAATAATAAAGAAAATATTTCTGAAAAAGAAAATGCAGGTGATGAAAATGTAAAAAAAAAGGAGCATAGATTTAAATTTAAAAGGTATAAAATCCAGGAAGTAATTAAACCTAATCAAGTAATTCTTGTGCAAGTCATTAAAGACGAAAGAGGACAAAAAGGTGCTGCATTAAGTACTTTTATTTCTATTGCGGGAAAATATATAGTTTTAATGCCAAATACTCCTAAAGGTGGAGGTATCTCAAGAAAAATATTTAATCCTGCTGATAGAAAAAAAATCAGAACAATTCTAAATGAATTAGAAATACCTAGAGAGATGGGTTTGATAGTTAGAACTGCTGGAAGCAACAAAACAAAAAACGAAATTAACAATGATTTAACAACTTTGATTAGTTCTTGGAGTCAAATAAAAGAAAATGCAATCAATTCTATTGCTCCTTCTTTAATTCATCAAGAAAGTGAAATAATTAAAAGAACTTTGAGAGATATGTATGATGAAAATACCAAAAATATAATTGTAGAAGGTAACGAGGGTTATAAAAAAGCTCAATCGTTCATGAAAACTATGATGCCATCAAACGTAAAAAAAGTAAAAAAATATAGAGGAAAAATTCCACTATTTATAGAGGAAAATATTGAACAAAAATTAAATCAAATTTTCGACTCTGAAATAAAACTTAAATCAGGAGGATATTTGGTTATTAACCCAACAGAGGCTTTGGTATCTATAGATATAAACTCTGGAAGTTCAATAAAAGGAAAAAATGTTGAAAGTACTGCTTTAGATACGAATATTGAAGCTGCAGAAGAAATTGCAAGACAAATAAAGATTAGAGATTTATCGGGTTTAATCATTATAGATTTTATTGATATGCTTAATTATGGAAACAGAAGATTGGTAGAAAGAAAACTTAAAGAGAAATGCAGATCAGATAGAGCAAGAATTCAAATTGG
>CACBWE010000034.1 GCA_902542855.1 uncultured Pelagibacteraceae bacterium
CAAGTTAATGAAACTGCGAAAACTTAAATATTAATTAATTCTATTTTATCACCAATATTAATTTTTGAAGAAGTGAGAATTTGACACCTTAGTCCACCCTTCCTCATAAACTCTTTAAGTATATTTTTTTGGTCAAGCATTTCAGTTAAATGTCTGCATGGACGACATAATTCAATCGCCACTAATTCTACATTTCCAACCTTGAGTTTTTTTCCAATTAAATCATTTAACTTAATGCCTTTTGTAATTATATTTCTTCTGAAATCTATATAAGGAATATTAAGACCAAATTTAATATTATATTCATCTATATTCTCTGACTCTATTAATGATAGTTGATTGTAAGGATCATTAAAATCATGAAAATGTCGATCACCTACTACTCCTTTATTTGCTAAGACTTCAATTGAATGTACTTCCATGATGGATTGATTATTGTTAGCAGCAATTCCTAATTTAAATACTTCGGCCATAAATTATTGAAGAAATGATTAAGCTCATATAATCTTTTCAGAATAATATGACTTATCTATCATCAAATCAACTTAAACAGTATGAAGATCAAGGGTACATATCCCCTATTGAAGTTTTATCTAGTAGTGAAGCATTAGAAGCAAGAAAAGAAATAGAATTAATTGAAAAAAAAATGCCCAATGAAATAGATAATGCAGGAAGATATAATGTCCATCTAATTTCGCCAAAACTTGATTCAATTGTTCATAATTCAAAAATTTTAGATGCAGTAGAAAGTATTATTGGAAAAAATATCTTGGTTTGCAGTACTACTTTATTTATTAAAAATCCTAACGAGCATGGTTTTGTAAGCTATCATCAAGATGCAAAGTACATAGGATTAGAGCCACACAATTGGGTTACAGCATGGGTAGCTTTAACAGATTCAAATGAAAATAATGGGTGTATGAAAATGTGGCCTAAATCACATTTGAATATTAGGGATCATAATGAGAAATTTAATGAAGGAAACTTACTTACTAGAGGTCAAACAGTAGAAAATGTGCCTGAAGATAAAGTTAAATCTATAGAACTTAAAGCTGGTCAAATGTCTTTGCATCATCCTAGAATAGTACATGGATCAGGAATAAATAAAAGTGATGATAGAAGAATAGGATTTGTTATCCAAAGTTATATAAGCACAAATGTTAAACAAACCCTAGGTAAAAATAGTGTTCAGGTTGCAAGAGGTGAGGATAAATATCAGTATCATGAGGTTATACATAGAACTAACGCTTTAATGAGTGATGAAAGTATTTTACTTAGAAAAAAAGAAAATGATCACTTGCAAGAAATTTTTTATAAAGGTGCAAAACAAAAAGGTTCTTATTAATTGATGAAAAAAACGCTCAACCTTGGGGTAATTGGAATAGATCACGGACATATTTTCGATATGTTAGATGAAATGATTAAAGAAGGTTGTAGTTGTAATTGTTTTTGGACAGAAGGAGATCCTTTAACTCTTCAAGAATTCAATAAAAAATACCCTAATATTAAGAGAAAAGAAAATAAAGAGGAAATATTAAATGACTCATCTATTGATATGATTTTAATATCCTCGATCCCTGCAGATAGAGCTGGTCATTCAATAGGTGCTTTAAAAGCTGGTAAGGATGTTATGGTTGATAAGCCAGGCTGTACTACCTTAGATCAATTAAATAATTTGAAAAAAACTGTTAAAGACACTGGAAAGATCTGGTCAGTAAATTTTTCTGAAAGATTTCACGTTGCTGCAGTTGCTAAAGCTGAAGAATTAGTAAATGAAGGTAAAATAGGAAAAATAAAACAAACTATTGGCACAGGCCCGCATAGACAAGGAAACTATGAAAGACCTGATTGGTTTTATAATCGTCAAAGTTATGGAGGAATTATTACAGACATTGGTTCCCACCAAATTCATCAATTTTTAGTTTTTACAAATTCAAATCAGGCGAAAATCAACCATGCTTTAGTAGAAAATACAACAAAGAAAGAAATGCCTGGTTTTCAGGACTTTGGTGAAGTTAATATCACAGGTAATGGTGGGCATGGATATGTACGCTTAGATTGGTTTACTCCTGATGCCCTTCCAACTTGGGGGGATGGAAGATTATTAATACTTGGAGACAAAGGCTTCATTGAAATAAGAAAGTATACAGATTTAGCAAAATCAGAAAAAGGTAATCATTTATTTTTAGCAAATAATGATGAAGTGAAACATATTGACTGCTCTAATGTTAAGTTACCCTACTTTAGTAATTTAATAAATGATGTTTTGAACAGAACAGAAACTGCATGCCCTCAAGAACTAACCTATCTTTCAATGGAACTTGCTATTAAAGCTCAGGAGCAAGCTGAAAAAAAATGAAAAAATATCAAGTAGCTATAATTGGAACTAATATAGGAGCAAAACATTTCGAGGATTTTCAAAAAATATCTCAGAGGTTTAATGTTCACACCTTATGTGGTTTAACCAGAGAGTCTATTGATAAAATATTAAAGTCAAATACAGAAACAAAAGTTTCTCTTAATTTTGAAGATGTATTAAAAGTTAAAGAAATTGATATAATTGATATTTGTCTTCCACCTCACTTACATTTTTCTGCTTGTAAAAAAGCTATGGAGGCTGGAAAGCATGTAATTTGTGAAAAACCTTTGGTCTCTAGTCTTAAAGAAGTAGATGAATTAGAAAAAATTAGCAAAGAAACTAGTAAAATTATTTTTCCAGTATTTCAATATCGATATGGTCTAGGATTTTCAAAGTTAAAAGCATTAATCAAATCAGGTTTGGCAGGAAAACCATTAGTTGCATCTTTAGAAACTCACTGGAATAGAGGAAAAGATTACTATTCAAAACCATGGAGAGGAACCTGGAAAGGTGAACAAGGTGGAGCAATTTTAAGTCACTCTATTCATATTCATGATTTAGTTAGTATGATCCTGGGTCCTGTATCAAATGTTTTTGCAAAACTAACCACTAGAGTAAATGATATTGAGGTTGAGGATTGTGCTGCTCTTTCAATTGAAATGGAAACTGGAGCTCTTGTTACAAGTTCTATTACATTGGGTGCTGCAAACGACACTAGTAGACTTAGATTTTGTTTTGAGGGATTAACTGCTGAGTCTGCTGCTTCTCCTGAAAAACCCTATAGCCCAGCTGATGATGAGTGGACTTTTTTACCAAGAGCACCAATAACACAAAGTCAAATTGAAGATGTATTATCTAAAGTAAAACAAACTAAATCCTGGTATGCTGGTATGTTTGAGGAAATAGCAAATAAACTTAATGGTTTGCCTAGTGATGAGGTAACCTTAACGGACGCTAGAAATTCTTTAGAATTTGTCACCGCAGTCTATGCTTCATCAAGGCAAAATAAAACAATTGAAATTCCAATAGATAAAAAAAATAAACTCTATAATTCCTGGCTTCCTAATTAAAATAATTAATTTTTGAAAGTTTTAAATATGCTTACAGATATAAAATAAATATTTGAAACAACCCATAAAAACATTAAGAAGACCTCATATACTGGGTTTATGTTTAAATCCTTTATTAAAATTAACAAAATTGAAGTAATGAACCAAAATATTGCAAAAATAATTGATAAACTTTTAAATTTTTTAACTCTTAAAGGATGAATGCATTTTAAAGAAGAAAATTTTAATAATATTAATAAAATTAAAAATACTAAGTTAAAATTTTGGCTAGTGCCAAAAATATAAAAGTAAAGTACGATTACATTCCAAATGGCTGGAAAACCATTATAGTAATTATCATTTGTTAAAATATTCAAATTCACATAAGAATAAATAGAAATAAAAATCAAAATTACAGGAATTAATAAAATAAACTGGTCTGGTACATACCTAAACCAATAAATCATTACTGATGGTATTATAACATAGTTAAAAAAATCAATTATACTATCCAGCATTTTACCATCAATATGTGGTAAATTTTTTTTCACATTAAATTTTCTAGCTAAAGTTCCATCAACACTGTCTATTAAAAATGCAAACCCAAGCCAAAGAAAAGCCGCTTTTTGGTTATTATTCATAACAGCAATTAAAGCAAAAAAACCAGCAACAATTCCTAATCCAGTCAATAAGTGTACAAGAATACCAAGAAATCTATCTTGTTTAAAAAGTTCATAGGTTTTAATATTTTTTTCTTTATTCATTTTTTTTCTAAATTTATCTTGCCAATTTTATGAAAATATCTCCCATCCCACTTTGTAATTGTTCATCAGGCGTATTGTTTCTAAATTCACAAAATAAACCAGTCACTTGATGATTATCTATTTTGACAATTTCGGATTTATCACAAGATTTAGCTTGATGGAATAATCCAATAACTAGCCTATTATTTAGTTCTACAACTTGATCTTTTGATAAACTTTCACCATCACAAAAATAATCTCTATTTACTTGATTAGGAAAATTTTTTTTACCACACGGGTTTTTAATGGTTAAAACATAAAACTCTTTTTCTACATCTTTAAATTTATGTTTCATTTTATCAACTTTTGAATATTTCATTACATCACAAGAACATGGAATACAGCATCTGTAATAATCCCCACAAATTTTTTTATTTGTACCAACTTTTTGTAAATATACTTTTTCAGGATCAGCATTAGGATCTATTAAAGAACCAGATACAGCACAATAAAGTTTATTAAACTCTACGAACTCTTGATAAGTAATGTCTTTATTT
>CACBWE010000035.1 GCA_902542855.1 uncultured Pelagibacteraceae bacterium
GGGACAGCCTCATCTTTTCCACCATGAACCATTGTTACTTTAATATTTGAATTAATTTTTTTATTTAAGACTTTGTTTTTTCTTCCATCTTTTATTAATTTTAGAGTAATTGGATATTCATAATTGCCATGTTTTAATTGATAAATACCTTTACTTATTGTTTCTTCTTTCATTTTTTTAGTAAATTTTTTCCACATTAAATTTTCTAAAAATTCAGGAGCAGCGCCTATTCCTAAAAATCCTTTAATCTGTTTTTTGAAAATTTTGAATTGATTGAGCGAAATCCATGCGCCCATACTTGAACCAATTAGCACAAATTCTTTTTTTTTAACGTATTTTCTAATTAAAATTGACGTCTCTTTACTCCATTTTGAAATATTTCCATTTACAAATTTACCTGAAGATTTTCCATGTCCGGAGTATTCAAGTGCTAAAAAACTTAACTTATTTTTCTTAGCAAACTTTAAAAATGCATTTGGTTTTTCCCCTTCAAGGTCTGACATAAAACCGTGTAAAAAAACTATAAAAGAACTATTTTTAAAAATTTTGGCAATATGTCTGATTTTCTTTGTATTTGATATTTTATGAAATCTGAAATTTACCATAATCGTTTATAAGTTTTATCTATTAATATATAATCATATCAAATGTCATCTGATTTAAAAGTTTTACAAGTAATACCTAAATTAGGTTATGGGGGAGCTGAAACCGGCTGTTTTGACATCGCTCATTACCTACCCGAAAACAATTGTAAATCTTTTATTGTTACAAGTGGTGGCGAATTATTAAAATTTGTAGATAAAAAAAAAGTTAAAATATTTAGACTTCCAGTGCAAAGCAAAAATCCACTACTAATTTTAATTAACGCTTTTATCTTAATTGGAATAATATTGGTTTATAATATATCTCTTGTTCACGCAAGAAGTAGAGCACCTGCTTGGTCATGTTTGTTAGCAACAAAAATCACAGGACGAAAATTCGTAACCACATTTCATGGAACATACAATTTTAAAAGTAACATAAAAAAAATTTATAATTCAGTAATGACTAGAGCAGATTTAATAATTGCGGGATCTAACTTTATTTTTTTTCATATTAAACAAAATTATTCAAAATACTTAAATGAGAAAAAAAAATTAATGGTTATTTTTAGAGGAATAAACGTCGACTACTTTGATCCAACAACAAAAATTGAAATTGATGAAAAAAATTTATTAAAAAAATGGGCCATTGAAAAAAATAAAAAAATTATACTTTTACCTGGTAGATTGACATCTTGGAAAGGACAGGAAGTTTTTATTGAGGCAATTAATTTAGTAAATATAGAATTAGGTTACGAAGCATTTTATGCTGTTATCTTAGGTAGTGATCAAGGTAGAGATTTATATAAGAAAAAATTAATGAGACTTTCAGAGCAATACAGATTATCTAAACAAATAAGGTTTATAGATCATTGTAAAGATATGGCTTTAGCTTACAAAGTTTCTGATATAATTGTTTCAGCCTCAACTGAACCAGAAGCATTTGGTAGAGTTGCTGTTGAAGCACAATCGATGGAGAAACCGATTATCGCAAGTAATATTGGAGGTTCTAATGAAACAATAATCAATGAAAAAACTGGTTTTTTGTATGAGGCAGGAAATGCCAAATCATTAAGCAATACAATTTTAAGAATAATTAACATGGACGAAACACTATTAAAATCAATTGGTAATGAAGGAAGAAAAAACATAGTCCAAAAATTTAATGTTGAAAAAATGTGCTTTTCTACTTATTCAGCGTATAAGAGATTATTAAATTAAATGCCGATAATAACATTACCTGACGGAAACAATATAAATTTTCCTAATAAAGTTACTGGATTAGAAGTAGCTGAAAAAATTAGTAAATCATTAGCTAAACAAGCTATGGTCATAAGTGTTAATGGTGAGCTTAAAGATCTTGATTTTTTAATTGAAAATGATTGTTCTGTAAAAATTTTTACCTCTAAAAATCCTGAGGGCTTAGAAACTTTAAGGCATGATACAGCTCATATCTTGGCTATGGCTGTTCAAGAGCTATTTCCTGGTACACAAGTTACAATTGGACCAGTGATAGAAAATGGATTTTATTACGATTTTGCTAGAAAAGAACCATTCACAGAGGATGATCTGGTTAAAATTGAAAATAAAATGAAAGAGATTGTTGATAGGAATGAAATAACAAAGAGAGAAGTTTGGGACAGAAACAAAGCAATTAGCCATTTTAAAAAAAAAGGGGAAATTTATAAAGCTGAATTGATCAAAGGGATACCTGAAAACGAAGATGTATCAATTTATTTTCATGGAGAATGGCATGATTTGTGTAGAGGCCCTCATCTTTCCTCTACAGGTAAAATTGGGAAATATTTTAAACTTACAAAAGTATCAGGAGCATATTGGCGTGGAGACTCAAATAATGAAATGCTACAAAGAATTTATGGAACAGGATGGGCTACACAGAAAGATCTAGATGCGTATTTGAATAGAATTGAAGAAGCTGAAAAAAGAGATCATAGAAAACTAGGAAAAGAAATGGACTTATTTCATTTTAGAGAAGAAAGTCCTGGATCAGTATTTTGGCATGAAAAAGGATGGGCCCTGTTCCAGAAATTAATCAACTATATGAGAAGTCGACAGGACGCTGCTGGTTATAAAGAGGTAAACACACCAGAAATATTAGATAGACAACTATGGGAAAAATCAGGGCATTGGGAAAAATATGGTGAAAATATGTATACTTCAGAAACACCAGATGAAAAAGTATTTGCAATTAAACCAATGAATTGTCCTGGACACATTCAAGTATTTAATCAAGGTTTAAAAAGTTATAGAGATCTTCCTTTGCGTATTGCAGAATTCGGGAAAGTTCATCGATATGAACCATCTGGAGCCCTACATGGATTACTAAGAGTAAGAGCTTTTACTCAAGATGATGCTCATATATTTTGTTCTGAGGATCAAATTACTAGTGAATGCTTAGAGGTAACTAATTTAATTCTAGATATTTATAAAGATTTAGGCTTTGAAAATGTAATTCTTAAATATGCAGATAGACCTAAAATAAGAGTTGGGGATGATAAAATTTGGGATAAAGCAGAGGCTTCTTTGCTAGAAGCGGTTAAAGCTTCCAAGTTAGAATATAGTATTAATAAGGGAGAGGGAGCTTTTTATGGTCCAAAAATTGAATTTGTTTTAAGAGATGCAATTGGTAGAGATTGGCAATGTGGAACTTTACAGGTTGATCTAAACTTGCCTGGAAGATTAGATGCATCGTATGTTGATAAAGATGGAACTAAAAAGGTTCCTGTTATGCTGCATAGAGCGTTATTTGGTTCTTTGGAAAGATTTGTTGGAATTCTAATTGAAAATTATGCGGGTAAATTTCCTTTTTGGCTATCTCCTTTACAAACAATGGTTATACCTATCTCAGAGGAATTTAATGATTACGCAGTTGAAGTATCTAAAAAAATTAAAAATGTAGGTATTAGTTCTTCAGTCGATTTAAAAAATAATAATTTAAATTATAAAATTAGAGATCATTCTTTAGAAAAAATACCAATTTTATTAATTTGTGGTAAAAAAGAAGTTGACTCCAATTCAGTAACAATTAGAAGGTTAGATTCAAATAAACAAGAAAATATGGATATAGATAAATTCTTAAAAATATTCTCTGCTTTAAATAAAGCATCTTCAAACTAAGTGGCAGATTATAAACAAAATTATTTTCAAAGAAGAACTAAGGACAGAGGTCCAAGATCTAACAATAGAATTTCTTCTCCTGAAGTGCAGGTTATAGCAAGTAATGGAGAAAATCTTGGAGTGATGAATACTAATGAGGCTATTTCTATGGCAAAAAATCAAGGTTTAGATTTAATTGAAATAGCACCTAATACAAACCCTCCTGTATGTAAAATAATGGATATGGGTAAATATAAATATGATGCTCAGAAAAAAGCAAATCTTGCAAAAAAAAAACAAAAAATTGTTTCTTTAAAAGAAATTAAAATGAGACCCGTTACGGAAACCCACGATTATGAGTTTAAAGTTAAAAATGCTAAAAAATTTATAGCTAAAGGAGATAAGGTAAAATTTACTATAAGATTTAAAGGTAGGGAACTGCAGCACTCATATCTTGGAAATGAACTAATGGGCAAAATTAAAGAAGATATGAAAGATATTGGCAAGGTAGAATTACATCCCAAGTTTGATGGAAAGCAAATGATTATGGTAATTCAGCCTTTATAAGCCTTAATAGAGGTTGTAAAATTATATCTTTCTTTGTATAAGTCCGCAGAATTATGCCAAAACTAAAAACAAAAAGCTCAGCAAAAAAAAGATTTAAAATATCCGCTAAAGGTAAAGTTATTTCTGCTCAAGCAGGTAAAAGACATGGCATGATCAAAAGAACGAATTCACAAATAAGAAAACTAAGAGGCACCACAACATTGTCTAAACAAGATGGAAAAATTGTTAAGTCATACATGCCCTACAGTTTAAGAGGTTAATAATGGCAAGAGTTAAAAGAGGTGTAACTAGTAAAGCTAAACATAAAAAAGTTTTAAAAGCTGTAAAGGGTCAATGGGGCAGAAGAAAAAACACCATTAGAGTTGCTAAGCAAGCTATGGAAAAATCCATGCAATACGCTTACAGAGA
>CACBWE010000036.1 GCA_902542855.1 uncultured Pelagibacteraceae bacterium
ATGTATACATTACAATGCTACCTGGTGGTGACTATAAAGAGACAGCTGAAAAAGCGATAGAGCTAGTAAAAAAAGGTTTTAATCCAGTGCCTCATTTTCCTGCTAGATCAATGCATGATGAAAAAGAACTAAAAGATTACGTTTCTATATGCAAAGATGGAGGGGTGAAGCAAGCCTTGATTATTGGAGGTGGAAGAGAGCCTGCAGGTAAATTTGATAGTTCATTTCAACTTTTGGAGACAGGTTATTTTGAAAAAATGAAAATAGGAATTGCTGGACATCCCGAGGGGAGTCCTGATATATCCGACTCAGATTTAGAAAAAGCTATGATAGATAAAAAGCCTTATGCTGACTACATCGTAACTCAATGGTTGCTAGATCCTCAGCCTATTATAGATTTTATTTCTAAGCAAAGCGTACCAGTGCATGTGGGAATTACTGGACCTTTAAAAATATCTAGCTTAATTAAATTTGCTAATATTGTAGGGGCAAAAAATTCCATTAACTTTCTTAAATCTAATTTTACTAAGGCATTAGATTTATTGAAACCTAAAGACCCTAATGATTTAATTGGGAAAGTTAAATCGCATACTGATAACTTCCACATTTATACATTCGGCGGCTTGAAGGAAACTAACAAGTGGTTGAAGGAGAATAGTTATGTCTAAAGAATTTGACTATACTAAAGTACAACATGTTACTTCTGTTGATCAATCAGATAGAGAAGTACCATACAATTTAAGACAGAGTGGGCCAACTAAAGTTGAATTACTAATTTCAACAAGGGTTAGAAAATCACCTTATTGGCATTTATCAATGCAGGCAGGTTGTTGGAGAGCAACTGTGTATAATCGAATTTATCATCCAAGAGGTTATGTAAAACCTGAAGATGGTGGAGCAATGGTTGAGTACGATGCAATTGTTAACCATGTAACAATGTGGAATGTAGCTGTTGAAAGACAAATAAGAGTTAAAGGTCCAGATGCAGAAAAATTTACTGACTACGTTATAACTAGAGATGCAACAAAAATTTCTCCTATGAGAGCAAGATATGTAATATTATGTAACGCTTACGGAGGAGTTTTAAACGATCCAATTCTTTTAAGAATTTCAAAAGATGAATTTTGGTTTTCGTTATCAGACTCTGATATTGGAATGTATTTACAAGGTGTAAATGCAGATGGAAAATTTAATTGTACTATTGAGGAAATAGATGCATGTCCAGTACAAATTCAAGGTCCTAAATCAAAAGCTTTAATGCAAGACCTTTGTGGTGACCAAGTTGATTTTGATAATATGCCTTTCTATGGATTAGCAGAAGCAACTGTTGGTGGAAGAAGTTGTGTAATTTCTCAATCTGGTTTTTCAGGAGAAGCTGGTTACGAGATATATTTAAGAAATGCAACTTTATATGCTGAAGATATGTGGAACGCAGTATTAGATGCAGGAAAAAAACATAAATTGATGGTGATTGCACCTGCACACCATAGAAGAATACAGGCAGGTATTCTTTCCTGGGGGCAAGACATGGATCAACAACATAATCCATTTCAATGTAATTTAGGTTATCAAGTTTCATTATCTGGTAAAGGTGAATGGAATAAAAAAACTGATTATGTTGGTAAAGCTGCTTTAGAGAAAATGGGAGCGGATATTAAAGCTGGAAAAAAACCATATAAACTTCAATTAGTTGGAATGGAGTTGGGCGGTAAACCAATTGATGATTATGCGCCAGACTTTTGGCTTGTATCACCAGAAAGTGGAGGAGATCCAGTTGGATTTCTTACTTCACCATGGTGGCATCCTGAGAAGAAAACCAATATTGCTATGGGATACGTTCCGTTTGATGGAACTTTAAACCCTAATGGATTTCCAAAAAATAAAGTTGGAACAAAGTTTAAAGTTCATCTTCCAGAAAAATACTCGGACACTCCAGGAACACCTGTAGACGCTGTAGTTGTGGATATTCCATTCAAAGAGTCCTTCAACGCAAATACAAGAGAAGTTGTAAAAGGCTAAAATTCAATGAAGGGGAGCTAATTCAGCTCCCCTTTTCAATTCTGATGACCAAAAGTTTTTTAATAGCAGTTTGCATTATCATTGCTATTGCTTTAATAATATTTCCATTAATTGTTTCTTATAAGACTCAAAAAAATAAAAATAAAAAAATTAATGTTTTCTGAATTTTTAAATATAATTTTTAAGTCAATAAAACTAGATAAAACTCTCTATTCGGATAATAAAAATTTTGGAGAAGCTTCAATATATTTTGCTGGAATAATTATGATCCTAGATGGTATTGCTGGAGCAGTAGCAGCTAATACCATTATTAAAACAGCTATCGCGATGTCTGGACTAACTGCAATAGTTACTTGGCTAATATGGGCAATTTTTATTTTTGTAATTGGAGTAAAATTATTTCCTGATAAACAAACCAAAGTTTCATTCAAAAAAGTTTTAACAGCAGTTGGTTTTGCACATGCACCTGGCTTATTAAGATTTTTTGCAGTCACACCAGATTTAATGATACCTATAATTTTTCTTACACAATTTTGGATTTTTGCAGGTTTAATAATTTCAACTAAACAAATATTAAGTTTAAGATCTAATTTTAAATCTTTTGGGATTGTATTTTTATCTTTTTTAATTATTGCATTTTTATCTATCTCATTTGTGATGAGTAGGATGAATATGCTTCCAGTTAGTCAAATCAGTTAAAGTGGAAAGATAGTCTTAGATAATCTACAAGATTTACATAATTTAAATCCAGTAAGAATTAAATTTTGAGTAACACTCTCATCCTCCTCTTTGCATTCATCGCAAATATTATTTAATTCTTCAGTATCCAACTTGAAATTTTTATCATCACTGTCATCAATCATTATCAGTCAAACCTGCTCCTGCAGCGCCTTCTTTTAAACTGTCGCTTTCTTCAACAAAAGTCTCTTCAGATAACTTATATAAATTATTCCATTCATCTTCTGTAAAGTTGTCCTCATTTTCAATTAGATTGACTTCAATTCTATTTGCTATCTTCGGAAATTCTTGATCAATAAAATTTGAACTAATATTTACATTTAAATTAAGTAAAATTTTTTTTTCATCTATTTTTACATAAATTTTTTTTCCAATAATTTCTGATGAACGACTTATAAAGGAAATAAAAATGATTGGATAAGCAACATTTTTAAACTCAATTTTTTTTAGATTTTCTAAAACATTTATATGATCTAAAAAACTAACACCTAAAGTAATTGGGCAGTAAGGATAATTCGATGAAGAGTTGTTTTCACTTATTAAATTTAAATTTTCAAATTTACTTTTATTTTTTTGATTAAAGTATTCATTAAGGTGCTTAATACCCGGTAAACTAAATAGCTCTAACAATCTTATGCTTTTTCCTGTTTCCTCAGAAACTCCCCAAGAATATCCTGCTGCTTTTGAAGCTCTTTTAACAGTAGTCTCAATTTCACTCAGTGATTTCATTATTAAATATTGGTTTTATATACCCATTGCTCGTCATAACTTTTTAGCTCATTTGGAAGTGGAGCACCTTGGAACATACAAATTCTTAACCATTTGTCAGATCGTGGATCAAATTTTAATGCCCCAAAAAAAGACAATTTTAGTCTAAGCATATCAATAGGCATTAAATCTTTACCAATTGTATTATCTTGTATTTCTGAATAAGGAAATTTTTCTACAATGAATGCCCTCCTCACGACATGTCTTAATTCAGAATTTGATGTTAAAAATTCAGCAATAGTAAAACTACTTTTTGAGACTAGTAGTTTATTATAAAGTTTTTTTATATCTCTTGCTACTGCTAAAGGCTGTTCTAATTCTGATCCATGCTCCTCAAAACGATCAGCTAATCTAGGTTCCTCTTTATTTTTCGAAATAAACCAAAAGTTTTTATTATTTTCTTTTTCTTCAAAATTAATATCTAAAATGTTTGGATACTTTGCTTCTATGATATTACGCAATTCTTCAACTTTTCTATGAGTTGGAATATTAAAATATTTTTCTTCATCTGAGCTCATTTCTTTTATTAAAGGATTTACAATATTATTATAAGGCTCCATCATTATTGAGACAATGTATTCAATGCATTCCTCACAAGTATTATCCTCCAACCATTGATATATTTTGTCGAAAGGATATTTGACTTTAAAATTAAAATCTTTGTTTATAAAGTTCAAAAATTTTTCAACATCTTTTAGTAATGATGTGATTTTTGTTTGCTGATATTCACTATCAGTATTCCAACTTGTAATATTTTTTAAAGATTTTTTCACACAATCTAAAAACAAATCACTATCTTGAATTTCTACATCTTTTATTTCTCTAATTTTCTTAAGTGCTTTTTCTCTACTTAAAATCCAATTATTTAATAAAGTTGGGTGATTGACTATAAATGGAGCCATACCCAAGCCTG
>CACBWE010000037.1 GCA_902542855.1 uncultured Pelagibacteraceae bacterium
AAAATATAAAAGTTTATTTAACTGAAATGCATGGTGGGAAATCAGTGTGAAATTCATTGGCTGTACCTGCAACCGTAAAGTCGGAGCGCCACCCAGTAAGTCCACTGTTGAATGAAGGCCAGGAAAAGTCTAATTCTACAATGAAAAATTAGCAGAGGCATTAAATAAATAGATATTGGTAAATTATTTACCAATTATATAAAAATGGAGTGCCTTATGATTTTAAGGTTAAGTATTATTTTAGTTTATTTAGTTTTAACTGTTAAAAGTAGTTTTGCTGAAGATATACCCATAATAGTTATAGCGCCAAGTAAAATAAACCAGTCTTATAGTACAGTTGGTACATCTGTTACCTCTTTAGATAATAAAGAAATACAAGAAAATGGAAAATTTTTTTTGGGTGAAATTTTAAATGATAATTTACCTGGTATGAATTATTTTAGATCAGGCGGCTATGGAACTATATCTGGAGTACAACTAAGAGGTCTGCCTAAAAGATACTCAACAGTATACATTGATGGGGTTAAAATGTCAGATCCATCTTCAAGTGATAACGCATTTTATTTTTCAAATATTATGACATCGTCTATAGATAAAGTTGAAATTCTTAGAGGTTCTAATAGTTCAATATATGGAAGTGGTGCAATAGGAGGGGTAATTAATATTTTTACAAAAAAAGGTAATTATAAAGAAACAAAAATTAATCTAAGCGGCGGATCAAATGGAACTGATAACTTAGATTTTTCAACAGGTAACAATTATAGAAATCACAGTTATTTTATTGGAATAAATAAATTTAATACCGATGGTATCTCAGCTATGAATGATGAGAAAACCACAAACGATGATGACAGTTATAAAAAAGAAAGTCTAATAGCAAATTATTCATATCAAATTAATAATGATAGTATTTTAAGTGGAAGTTTAAGATATAGTGACTCTTTTCTTAATTACGATGAAGTTACATCTGGCAGAACAGATGAAAATAACTCAACAGATGATGATGAACTATCTTACAACTTAAGCTTAAAATTAAACAAAGATAAATTTAATCACAAACTTTCCTACAATTATACAGGAATAGATAGAGCAACTAAAAACTACTTAAATAACTCAAAAAATTATTATGGATACAGAGACTCCATAAATTACATTGGAAGTTATAACTTTGATTTAGATACAAAAATTGTTTTTGGTTTAGAAAATGAGTTTGATAGAGCAAAATTTCAAAAAGATTGGCCGACAGACTATTTAGAGAGTGATGAAGCAATATATTCTCAATTTTTAGATTTTCAATTTAGACCTGCAGAAAATTTGTATAGCACTTTCGGTTTAAGACGTGATGATCATACTACTGCTGGAGCATATAATACTGGCAGAATAACTTTGGCTTATAAAATAGATGGAGATTCTAAAATTAGATCAAGTTATGGAACTGGTTTAAGATACCCAACTCTTTATGATTACTTTTATGGAACAGTTGTAAGTAAAAAAGAGGATTTAGCTCCTGAAAAAAGTAAAAGTTTTGATATAGGGTATGAGACAAAATTAGACGAAATTAATACGGACCTTATAATATCCTTATATAAAATTGAGTATGACGACGCTTTAGAGGGATGGCAGTCTAATGGTTGGAAAATTCAAAATACTACTGCACAAATCGAGAGTAAAGGTATTGAAATAGAAGCTTTATATAAAAAATCAAATAAATTTAATGTTTCTTTAAATTATAATTATACTGACACCTATGATGGAGCTGATTGTGATGATCCAAATATTGGAAGCACAAGCTGTATAGACGAGTCAATGGTAAGAGTACCAAGGCATTCTTCAAATGTTAATTTAATTTACAAAACAAATAATAATTTAAAGAACATATTATCTTTAAAATATAATGGAGAAGTGAGAGATTATGGAAATGGAAATAACAGCTTCGCAGATGTAATTTTAGATGAATATTTTACTACCGACTACAGTTTAAAATATGATTTATTAAATAATGGGGAAATTTATATGGACATTAACAATATATTTAACAATAATTATGAGCAAGCATTTATGTATTCTTCCATGGAAAGAAATATAAATATTGGTTTTAGAAAGATTTATTAGTTGAGTTATTTTTTTTCGTTTATATGATAATAGTATTATGAATTATTTAAAATTCTCAATAGGAATTTTTTTTGTTTTAGCTGCTAGTAGATTTATTCCTCACCCCCCAAATTTTACAAGCTTAATAGCTTTGAGTTTTTATATTCCTATATTTCTGGGCGTCAGGTTTATTCCAGCACTATTAGTTTGTTTTGTAATAACAGATATAATAATAGGTTTTCACGCATTAACTTTATTTACTTGGGGAAGTGTGGTTTTAATTGGATTGATACCAAAAATTTTCAATCAATCAATAACTTATAGAATTTTTGGATGTATTGTTGGTGCATTTATATTTTTTTTAATAACAAATTTTGGGGTTTGGTTAATAGGTAGTTACGGATATTCATTAAATGGTCTAATAAGTTGCTATATTTTGGCTTTGCCATTTTTTGGAAATACATTGATTGCAACAATTATTTACTCCTTTCTAATTGAAGCAGTCTACTTTATATATCTTAAAAATTACTTAAAAAAAGTAAATTAAACTCAAAATTTAAAATATTTAATGAATATATTCATTTCTACAGGCCAAAATAAGTCTGTTAAAACATCTAAATTTTTAAGATTTCTTTTAAATAAAAAAATTTTTAAAATTGAGCTATCAGCTGGGCCATATGAAAAAAATATACTAGATAAAATAATTAAATTTAAAAAAAATATACAAATACATAATTATTTTCCTGTTCCAAGAAATCCATTTATAATTAATTTAGCCTCAAAAAATGAACTTATATATAAATTAAGTGAAAACCATTTAAAAAAATCTATTAATTTTACAAAAAAAATTGGTAGTAAAGTTTTTAGTTTCCATGCAGGCTTTCTGGTAGATCCAAGGGTAAAGGATTTTGGGAAAACCTTGAGCAAATTTAAAACAAATAATAAAAGTGAAGTGATGAAGTTGTATATATATAGATTAAATCGACTTGCTGATTATGCAAAAAAAAGAGGTGTTATACTGTTAATTGAAAATAACGTTATTACAAAAAAAAATCTTAATAGATTTGATAAAAACCCATTTCTTATGACAAATTTTAGTGATACTAAAAAAATTATGGAAAATACAAGAGAAAATGTAGGTCTATTAGTTGATGTGGCACATTTAAAGGTTTCTGCAAAAACATTAAATTTTAATCCTAAAAATTTTTTGATTAAAACTAATAAGTGGACAAAAGCATATCATTTAAGTGACAATGATGGAAATTCAGACTCTAATAAAAATATCAAAAAATCAAGCTGGTTTTGGAAATACTTAAATAAAAAAGCTATTTTTTTTACACTTGAACTTAAAAATTTAAGAATACACAACATAAAAAATCAAATCAAACTAACAAATTCAAAATTAAACAATTAATTGTGAAAAAAAAAAATAAAGGATTGTGGTTATTTGGATTGTCGGGTTCTGGAAAAACAACTTTATCAAAAAAAATTTCTAAAAATGCTAAACAAAATGGTATTAAAATAATAAATGTTGTAACAACGAATAAAAGAGTTAATAGGAAGCTTTTAAATAAAAAGAATGTTGTTGGTAAATCGATTATACAACCAAAAATTAATTGCAAAATTATAAATGTCTAAAAATATTAAAACGAACTGGGATTATTCTTCGTTAGCAAAGCATTATGACTTAAGAGCTAATTATTCTGAAAAATTAATTAATAAAATTTTAAAAAAAATAAAATGTAATGCTTACTACCCTGTTGCTGACATAGGAGCTGGAACTGGTAAACTAACTAAACTATTGTGTAGAAACAAATTAATAGTCAGCGCAGTTGAACCTAATAAAAATATGAGATTTTATGGGAAAAAAAATACAAAAAATTTTTTAAATGTTAATTGGTCTATTGGAACAGGCGAGCAAAGTAATCTAAAATCTAACAGCTTTTACTGTGTTTTCTTTGGATCATCTTTTAATACTTTAGATTACAAAAAAGCTTTTAAAGAAATAAAAAGAATTTCAATTAATAGGGGTTACTTTTGCTGCATGTGGAATCATAGATTTCTAAAAGATAATCATCAAAAAGAAATTGAAAAAATAATCAAAACATACATTCCTGATTATAGCTATGGTGATAGAAGGTTTGATTATAAAAAACTTCTTAATAAAGAAAAGTCTTTAACTGAAATTGTAAAAGTGACACAAAGATTTTCTATAAAAATGAAAAAAAATAATCTAATTAAAGCCTGGAGATCT
>CACBWE010000038.1 GCA_902542855.1 uncultured Pelagibacteraceae bacterium
ATTTTTATTTGATTGATGGTTCTGGTTATATTTTTAGAGCTTATTATGCTTTGCCTCCTTTGAGTAGAAAAAGTGATGGTCTTCCAACAGGTGCTGTAAGTGGTTTTTGCAGTATGTTATTTAAATTATTAGAAGATTCAAAATCCAATCAAAACTTGCAAAAACCAACACATTTTGCAGTAATATTCGACTCAGCAAGAAAAACTTTCAGAAATGAAATTTATAGTGATTATAAAGCTAATAGATCTGAGGCGCCTGACGATTTAGCTCCACAATTTGAATATATAAGAAAATCAGTCCTGGCATTTAATTTGCCATCTGTGGATCTTCCTAATTACGAAGCAGATGATTTAATAGCTACATATGTTGATCAAATTCTTAAAAAGGGTGCAAAGGTTACAATTGTTTCATCAGATAAAGATTTAATGCAGCTTTACAAAAAAGGGGTTCGAATTTTTGACCCTATGAAAAATAAATTTATAACTGATGATGATGTCGTAAAAAAATTTGGAGTAGATTCCTCAAAAGTTATTGATGTGCAATCTTTAGCAGGAGACAGTAGTGACAATGTGCCTGGTGTTCCAGGCATAGGTATTAAGACCGCTGCGGAGCTTATTAATAAATATGGCACTTTAGAAAACTTGCTAAAATCTGCGCATGAGATTAAGCAAAATAAAAGAAGAGAAACATTAATTGAGAACAAAGATAAAGCATTAATAAGTAAAAAACTTGTAACACTAGATCATAACTCTCCTGTTGATAGGGAGTTAAGTGAATTTAAATTGCAAAATATAGATAAAGATAAATTATATAAATTTTTAAGAGAAATGGAATTTAATAGGTTGTTAAGCTCTGCAATTTCTGCTTATGGAGAGCCTGAACTAGAAAGTAATAAGATTGAAACTCAAAATCTAGAAAAACAACAATCAATAAATAATAAAAATTATTATTTAATTAATAGCTTAGATGAAATTGATAAATGGATAGAGGAGGCAGAAGATGTTGGTGAAGTCGCTGTAGATACGGAAACCACTTCATTAGATCCCCACCAAGCAGATTTAGTAGGTATTTCTCTTTGCTCTAAAATTGGAAAAGCATGTTACATACCAGTTGGTCATAAGTCACCCAAGTGTCTTAAAAAAGAAGCAGTAATTAAAAAATTAAAAAAAATATTAGAAGATCCTAGTATTAAAAAAATAGGTCAAAATATAAAATTTGATTTTATCGTATTTTATAAAAATGGGATAACCCTTTCATCAATGGAAGATACAATGCTGATGTCTTATGTCTTAGATGCTGGAAAAAATAGACATAATATGGATACTTTATCAGAAATTCATTTAGGACATAAAACTATTTCTTTTAAAGAGATGGTAGGCACAGGGAAGAAAGAAATTAATTTTAGTGAAGTAGAATTAGATAAAGCAAAAGATTACGCGGCTGAAGATGCTGATGTTACTTTTAGATTATACAAGAAATTTGTCAAAAATTTAAAATCAGAGAAAATGATCAATATTTATGAAATTTTTGAAAAGCCATTAATTAAAATTCTTGCATTTATGGAAATAGAAGGAGTTGAAATTGATAGTAAGTTTTTAAAATCTCTTTCATCTAAATTTGAAAAAAAAATCCAAAAACTTGAAAAAGAAGTATTTAAAATTTCTAAAAAAGAGTTCAATATCGCATCTCCAAAGCAATTAGGTGAAATAATTTATAATGACTTGAAAATAGCTGGTTTAAAGAAAACTAAAAAAGGAAGTTTTGCAACAAGTGCAAGTGTTTTAGAGGATTTAGCTTTTAAAGGCCATGAATTTCCAAAATTAATTTTAGACTGGAGACAAGTTTCAAAATTAAAAAACACTTATTCAGATGCTTTACCTGAACATTTAAACCCAAATACAAAAAGAGTTCACACTTCGTTTTTGCTGGCTGCTACAACGACTGGAAGACTAGCATCTAGTGATCCTAACTTACAAAACATACCAATTAAATCAGAAGATGGAAAAGATATAAGAAAAGCTTTTACTGCAAAAAAAGGGCACCTATTAATTTCTGCGGATTACAATCAAATTGAGATGAGAATATTGGCAGACCTAGCAGATGTAAAAGAACTGAAAAAAGCTTTTAAAAATAAAGAAGATATTCACTCTTTAACAGCTAGCCAAATATTTAATATTGATATTAAAAAAGTTAATCAAGATCACAGACGAAAGGCTAAGGCTATTAATTTTGGAATTATTTATGGAATTTCGCAATATGGATTGGCTAAGCAAATAAACGTTACTAATTATGAAGCAGAGGAATTTTTGAATTCATATTTTGCTAAGTTTCCAGAAATTAAAGTTTATATGGATAATACAATTAAATTTTGCAGGAAAAGTGGATATGTTAATAATATTTTTGGAAGAAGATCTCATTTTAATGGAATAAATGACAAAAACTTTAATGTCAGAAATTTTCAAGAACGTGCCGCAATTAATGCTCCCATTCAAGGTTCTGCTTCTGAAGTAATGAGATTAGCTATGATAAGATTAGATAAGAAATTATCAGAGGAAAAAAATTTTAATTCAAAAATGCTCTTGCAAATTCATGATGAATTAATTTTTGAAATTCCCAAAAAAGATGAAAAATTAATGATTAAATTAATTGAGAAAGAAATGACCAGTGTGGCTCAGAGTGATTATCACTCTTTTTCGACTCCTTTAACAGTAGATATTAATGTTGGAGATAATTGGGGTATGTTGCATTAAATTTATAACATTGCCCAAATTAGGACAATTTAGTATTTTTAAACTACTTTATGCAAAAACAAACAATAGCTTTGATAGATGACGATAGAAATATTTTAACAAGTTTGAGTATCGCATTAGAAAAAGAGGGTTTTAAAGTTCAAACATACATTGATGGTGAAAGCGCACTAATCGGTTTAACCAGAATGCCACCCGACTTAGCAGTCATAGATATAAAGATGCCCAAGATGGATGGAGAAGAATTACTAAAAAAACTTCGAAAAAAAACTTCCTTACCAGTAATTTTTTTAACATCTAAAGATGATGAAATTGATGAGTTGTTAGGACTAAAGCTAGGTGCAGATGATTTTGTAAAAAAATCAGGGGGTTTTTCTATAAAAGTTTTGATTGAAAGAATTAGAGTGCAGTTAAGAAAAAAAGATTCAAATAATATTCTAGAGGAAAATAAAAGCCTGATATCTCATGGAAAATTAAAATTAGATCCTTCACAACTCGAGTGTGAATGGAATGGAAAACAGCTGCCTGATAAATTGACAACAACTGAGTTTTTAATCGTTAAAGAATTAGCAAAGAGGCCTGGTATAATTAAAGAAAGAGCTCAGCTTATGGATATAGCGTATCGAGAAGATACAGATATTGAGGATAGAACTATTGATAGTCATGTAAAAAGAATTAGAAAAAAATTTAAAAAAGTAGATCCTGATTTTTCAGCTATTGAAACTAGGTATGGTAGTGGATATAGATGGAATGTTAGCTAATGTTTAGTAAATACTTAAAAACTCTCTCTATATTAAAAAAATTTTTATTTATAAATTTTGTAATTTTTACAATTATTGGACTATTTACATTCATATATCTAAATAATATTCAGCCAAGTTTAATAAAAAAAAAATCTCAAGATCACACAAACATTATTAACAACACTATTGAAAATATTTTAAGGCTAGATGTTAAATTCCAATCTGACGATATTAGAAGATTTTTATTTTCTACAAGGTTTATTTTTCAGAATTTAGATAGAGTAATATTTTTTGATGATCAACTTAACCTTATTGGAGACACTGATACTTTAGATCTTGATCCAAGATCATTCTCTACAAGACTTGATAAAATTGAATTTGAAAGTTTAGATAATGACGAAATAGAAAAAACCATTCAGGAAAAAAATATAAAAATTGATGAAAAAAAACCTGTTTCATTTAAAGATATATTAAAAAATTATTCTAGTTCTGAAAATTTAGGAGTTCCTTACACATTTACGCAAGAAGGTTTAAATCGATTTAATGTAACAACAATTAAGAATGTTACAAAGAATGAAATTAATCTTGGTTATGTAGCTATTACAGAA
>CACBWE010000039.1 GCA_902542855.1 uncultured Pelagibacteraceae bacterium
TTTTTAAAAAGGAGGATTTACAAAATAAAATTTATTTTAAAAACCTATTAAACGAGGCAATTAAAAGTTACACAGGATAAATCATTTTTTTGGGATTAACTATCTTATGGTATTCTTTTTCATTTATTAATCCTGTTTTCAAAGTCTCATGTTTTAAAGTTGTATTATTTTTAAGCGCATTTTTTGCAATTTTTGCAGCATTATCATATCCAATATAAGGAGCTAGAGCAGTCACAAGCATCAATGAATTATCTAGATGTTCCTGTATTTTTTTTTTATTAGCTTTTATTCCTTTAACACAATAAAGAGCAAAATTATTTGTACTATCTGCCATCAAATCTATTGATTGCAAGATGTTATGGGCAATTAATGGCTTAAAAACATTTAGCTCAAAGTGACCATGAGATCCTGCCATTGTTATACCATTATGATTACCTATAATTTTAACACAAACCATTGTTACTGCTTCACATTGGGTTGGGTTAACTTTTCCTGGCATAATAGATGAGCCTGGTTCATTTTCGGGTAGAATTAATTCTCCATAACCTGCTCTTGGACCAGAGCCTAAGAAACGAATATCATTAGATATTTTCATTAAAGCAACCGCACAAGTATTTAAAGCACCAGAAAAATTTACGATTGCATCATGAGCAGCAAGTTCAGCAAATTTGTTTGGAGCTGGTTTGAATTTGATTTTTGTAAATTTAGCAATTTCTTTTACTATTTTTTTATCAAAATTTTTCTTCGAATTTATTCCTGTGCCAACAGCAGTACCTCCTTGAGCAAGAAATAGTATTTCTTTTAAAGCATATTCTATTCTTTCAATACTTTTTTTAACTTGAAAATGATATCCAGAAAACTCTTGTCCGAGAGAAAGTGGAGTAGCATCTTGTAAATGAGTTCTTCCAATTTTAACTATATTTTTAAATTCATTGGATTTTCTTTTTAGCTCCTTTTCTAAAATTTTTAAGCTTGGCAGCATTTTGGAAATAGTTTCTTTAGCAATAGAAATATGCATTGCAGTTGGAAAAACATCATTTGTAGATTGAGATTTGTTTACATGATCGTTTGGATGAACTGGCTTTTTTGTACCCTTTTTTCCACCTAAAATTTCTATTGCTCTATTAGCAATAACTTCATTTACGTTCATATTCGTTTGTGTACCAGAGCCTGTCTGCCAAACCTTTAAAGGAAAATTTCCGTCTAATTTACCCTTGATTACTTCATCTGATGCTTTGATTATTGCTTTAGAAATTTTGCTATCAATTAATTTATCTTTAACATGCACTATTGCAGCTGATCTTTTGATAATTGCAATTGATTTAATGATTGAAATATTAACTAAAATTTTACCAATATTAAAAAACTTATTAGATCTTTGAGTAGACGCACCCCAATATTTATCATTAGGAACGTTTATACTTCCAATACTATCAAATTCTTTTCTTAATTTCATTGATTAATTTTTAAGTAACAAATAATTATTAACATACAATAAATTTTAAAAAACATACAGGAGCATTATGTCGAATTTTAGCAAAGTAGGCACTTTCATGAAAACTTTTGGTCAGGAGGTCAAAACTAAACCTTCATTTAGTACTGATAAAATAAATAAATTAAGGTTAGACCTAATTAAAGAGGAACTAGAAGAACTTACAGAAGCTATGAATAATAAGGACTTATTGGAAGTAGCTGATGCGCTAACAGATATATTATATGTTACTTATGGAGCAGGACACGCATTTGGAATTGATCTAGATAAATGTTTTGATGAAGTCCAAAATTCAAACATGAGCAAGTTAGACAAAAATGGTAAACCTATTTACAACGACTCTGGAAAAGTTATGAAAGGTCCAAACTATTTTAAACCTGATCTTTCTAAATTTGTAAATTAGATTTCTAACTTAAAGTCAACACCAGGAGCGCTATGTGTAATACTACCAACAGAAATTCTATTAACTCCAGTAGATGCAATAGCTTTAACAGTTTTTAAACTAACATTTCCAGAAGCTTCAGTTTCATAAATTTTTTTAACTATTTTAACGCTTTCTCTTAAATTTTTTAAATTCATGTTGTCAAGTAGAACAGTATTAAATTTAAGACCTAAAATTGATTTAAGTTGTTTGATTGTATCAACCTCAACCGTAATTTTTTTTCCTTTTTTATTTTTAATGGCTCTTAATACGATACTCTTTAAATCTGAACTCGCAATATGGTTATCTTTAATTAAATACTCATCGCTTAAATTAAATCTATGATTTGTACCTCCTCCTAATTTAACAGCATATTTTTGTATAACTCTTAAATTTGGAATTGTTTTTCTTGTACAACAAATTTTGGTTTTTTTACCAGCTAATTTAACAAATTCATTTGTTTTAGTTGCTATTCCAGAAATGTGAGACAAAAAATTTAAAGCAACCCTTTCTGCAATTAAAATATTTTTTGCTTTTCCTTTAATTAAAGCAACTAAAGAACCTTTTTTTACTCCTGTACCATCTTTTTTCTTAACAATAAATTTTATTTTATTATCAATTAATGAAAATGCTTCTTTTGCAAATAACAATCCTCCAATAATTGCTTTTTGATTTGAAATTAATTTTACAGTTACAATATTATCTTTATTAATTAAACTTGAAGTAATATCCCCTGAAGGGTAAAGATCTTCATTTAATGCTAGCTTAACGGTGCTTTTGATAAATTCTTTACTAAGTTTTATTTTTGACACTTATTTATCTGCCAATGGCTGCCATTTTCTCTACAGATATTCTGGCTTTATCAATTGTTTCTTTGTCCATAATTATTTCACCAGTTTCATTCTCTAAACAATCTAATATTTTTGGAAGTGTAATTTTTTTCATGTGAGGACACATATTACATGGTTTAACAAAGTCTACGTTTGGATTTTCTATCTGGATATTGTCACTCATTGAACACTCAGTAACCATCATTACTTTTTTGGGTTGATTATCTTTTACATATTTAATCATCCCAGAAGTTGATCCTGCAAAATCACTTGCTTCAATTACTTCAGGAGGACATTCTGGGTGTGCTATAATTTTAATTCCTGGATTATTTTTTCTTATATCTTCTATTTCTTTTTTATTAAATTGATCATGAACAATGCAAATTCCTTTCCAAGAAATAATTTCAACATCTGTTTGAGAAGCAACATATTTAGCTAAATAATCATCAGGCAAAAATATTACTCGTTTTACACCAAGTGATTTAACTATTTTAACTGCATTAGCAGATGTACAGCAAACATCTGTTTCTGCTTTGACTTCCGCTGAAGTATTCACATAGGATACAACTGGAACACCAGGGTATTTTTCTTTTAATAGCTTTACGTCTTTACCAGTAATTGATGATGATAAAGAACAACCAGCGTCCATATCTGGTAGAATAACTTTTTTATTAGGACTCATTAATTTTGCAGTTTCTGCCATAAAATGAACCCCAGCCATTAAAATAATATCAGCCGAAGTTTTTGAAGCTTCAATTGCTAATGCTAAAGAGTCTGCAGAAAAATCTGCTACACCATGATAAATTTCTGGTGTTTGATAATTGTGGGCCAGAATTACAGCATTTTTTTCTTCTTTTAATTTATTAATTTTATGAATATATGGAGCATGCACTGACCATTCAATTTCAGGCATGACCTTAGAAATTTTTTTATAAATAGGATCTGTTGCTTTACGCACTTCTTGTGTAAATTCCATGAGGATTTTTACCAATTTGAATCATGATTGTCATTCATTTATTATGGGACATATCGCGGTCGTGCTGAAATTGGTAGACAGGCACGGTTGAGGGCCGTGTGGACCTAGTCCATGAGAGTTCGAGTCTCTCCGACCGCACCAAAATCTAATATTATGATTAAATAGTTTAATCTGAATAATCTACTAAACAATGTTTAAAGTTTACTGGAAAATTTTTGATAAAAGGATATCTTAAGGAGTAATATTTTTTGTGCCAACTGCAATCTTCCCAA
>CACBWE010000040.1 GCA_902542855.1 uncultured Pelagibacteraceae bacterium
CTAATGCACCTATCAAACTAATTGATATTGCAATGGAATACGGAATGGGTGGAACTACATGTGTTACATCTAATGCTTCTGGAATTACAAAAGCAAATGCTAGTGAATTAGAGGGTAAAAAAGTTGCAGTGCCTTTAGGTACTATGGCTGATTATGTTTTTACTGCAAGTATGGAAATTGTTGGTGCCGATCCAAGCAAAATGACTGTTATTGATATGGTTCCAGAAGATGGAGCTGCAGCTTTAGTAAGTGGTGATGTTGCAATGGCATGTTTATTTGGTGGTAATTCAATTGCAGCAGCTACAGAAGTTGGTTCTAGATTAATTTCAGTTGAGGAAGCAAGAGCTGGAGGTATTCTAGGTATAGATATTACTTCTGTAACTAATAAGTTTATGAATGAAAATCCAGGTATGGTAAGAACTTTTGTTGAAGTTACTCATGAAGCTAATGCAAGATATAATTCAGGTAAGAGCGATATGAATTCTATGTCTAAAGCATCTGCGATGGAAGTATCAAAAATGAAAGGTACTTTAGATGGATTTAAATTCTTAACTCCTGAAGAAACTAAAAAATCTATGGAGAGTGGTAATCTAGCTGGTTTCTTGGATGGAATGGGAACACCAAAAGGAAACGTAGATACAAGTTTCTTACCTTTATAATTTTAAAGGTTCAAAACTTTTTAAATAGGCACTGATTTATTAATTAGTGCCTATTTTTTTTAAAAAATTTCAAATATAAGGACACTATGAGTGATCTTGTTTCTCAAAATCTAAATATGATTTTTAAAACTCCAAAAGGAGAAACAGTTCATGCGCTTAAGGATGTAAGTTTTACTTTAAAAAAAGGGGAATTGCTTACAGTTCTTGGTCCTTCTGGTTGCGGAAAAACAACTTTACTAAACATTACTGCCGGATTTTTAAGACCTACTTCAGGAAAAATTACATTAAATAATAATGAAATTGATGGGCCTGGTGTTGAAAGAGGAATGGTATTTCAACAAGGTGCTTTGTTTGAATGGTTAACAGTAGCTGAGAATGTAAATTTCGGACTTAGGATGAAAAAAGAAGATCCTGAAGTTACAGCTAATAAAGTTGAGGAATGGTTAGATATAGTTGGTTTGAAAGGATTCGGTAACACTCCTACTTATCAATTGTCAGGTGGTATGCAGCAAAGAGTTGCTCTTGCAAGATGTTTAATAAATGATCCTGATCTAATTTTAATGGACGAGCCATTAGGGGCTTTGGATGCATTAACAAGAGAAAAGATGCAGTCATTAGTTTTAAAAATTTGGAAAGAAACCGGAAAAACTATTATTTTAATTACTCACTCTGTGGAGGAAGCTCTCTTACTTGGTGAAAGATTATATGTTATGGCACCAAGACCAGGAAGAATACATAAAGAATACAATCTTCCATTTGCAGAAATGGGTCTTACACAAGATTTAAGAGAAATAAAAAAAAATAAAGAATTTTCATCTACTAGAGAAGAAATTTTATCCATGATCTGGAACATGGAAGAAGAAATAATGGGAAAAGATAATTAATGCTAACCCAAATTGTAACAATACTAATTGTAGTATCTATTATTGGATGCATTCTTTATGGAAGAAGATTAATTAAAACTGAAAAAGTTGATGCTGTATTTGGTAATCCAGAAAGATCTAAAGGTGGAACGCACTGGGTAATTGTTGGTAGTAGTGCAATATTAATGCTGTGGCTTTATTATTCATGGGATATAGCAAGAGGTTTTTATCCAAAATCTGCAAACGAATTGTGTCAAGTTGCTAAAATAAATGAATCATTATTAGGCTTAAAATATCAATTTCCTATTGAAGAGAGAGAGTTCAAAAGTACTTCAATTATAAAAATTGAAAATAAAAATCTTATAAAAATTGCAAATGAAATTAAAGGATCCACAGATCTAAACGATCAACAAAAAAAAATCCTTGTAAGTTATATTGATAGAACCTCTAAATTAATTCCATTGTTAACAAGTGAAGAATTAATAGAAATAGATACCAAAATAAAAATTCAAGAAATGACTGAGCAAATAAAGCAACTCAGTATTAATTTTCAAAAGGAAAATTATCCTTTTGAAACAGACGCTCAAAAAATTGAAAGACAAAAGCTTATTGATGAACAAGGTGGTTGGGGAATTGTCACAATAGACTCTGGAAGTGGCTCAATAAAAAACACTATTGAGATACCAACTGCTCCTCAGACTATTAAAGGTTTAAAATTTCATGCAGCGGCAAAAGAACTAAGTTTAATAAATGATAAGTTTTTTAAATTAAGAAATCACAATCCATTATTCAAAAGCACAATAAAACAATTAAAAGATGATATTAAAGCTTATCGAAAAAGTTTAAATGATAGTGAAGAGATAGCATCTGACTATGCAAAAAATATAGTTAAAATTGCAAGAAGAATAGAATTTGCAAGCATTTATCCTCCTAATGCATTAAACGAAATGCAAGAAGCCATCTTAGAGTTTGATGAATTGCAAAAAAAAGAACAAGGTGGATTAAGATTAATTGACATCCTTTTGTTTCCTTCAGGAACAATTGTAGCAAGTGGAGCAACTTGTTCTGAGCAGGGCTCAGGTAGATGGCTGCCTAAACCATCTGATACATTTAATAAATTTGTGGAACTATCAAAACCAAGTGTCGGATACAAAAATGTTCCTCTTTTATGGATTGAAATGGTTGATGTCAGTAAAATGATAGGTTTCATTTTACCAGATTGGATAGCTGATATATTGCCTGGTGAATATCCAGTTCATACAAAAGATGGGATTGTAAAAGAAAACTTTAAAAGTAACGTTTTAAAAGTTGTAACAGGTGACTTTAAATTACTGAAAGTTCCCGTTCCGTACGGACATATCTGGGACTCCTTTATGAGGGTGTTTTTAGGATTAGTTTTTGGAATTATTATAGGTGTTCCGTTGGGATTATTTATGGGTCTAAACAGATTTGCCAAAGGTTTCTTTGATCCATTAATTGAACTTTATAGACCGGTCCCTCCTCTTGCATGGGCACCTTTAATTATTTCTGTGCTTGGAATTGATAACTCTGGAAAAGTATTTTTATTATTTATGGTCTCGTTATCTATTATGATTATTTCTGCAAGAGCTGGTGCTTCAGGAACACAACTCTCAAAAATCCATGCAGCACACTCATTAGGGGCTACTAAAAAACAAATTTTAAGACATGTAATTTTCCCAAATTCACTTCCTGAAATTCTTACAGGAATTAGAGTTGCTGTTGGTATGTGTTGGGGAACACTTGTTGCTGCAGAGTTTCTAGCAGGTACAACTGGTATTGGTTTTGTTGAAAATGTTGCAAAAAAATACTTCCAGTGGGAAGTTATTTGGATAACGATAATTATAATGGGTCTACTTGGTCTTTTATTTGATATTACATTAAGAAAAATAATTGATAAAACTATTCCGTGGCGTGGAAAAGGTTAAAAACTATATTTTAGCAACTTTAAAAGCGTATTTAGGATTTGCTCTCATTTTAATAAACTTTTTAACTTTCTTATCTTTCATTTGATTTTTTAATGGAGAATATAAAGCTTTATATCGTTTTTCAATTTTAGGTTTTTTATCTACAAGATAATAAATGGCCATAC
>CACBWE010000041.1 GCA_902542855.1 uncultured Pelagibacteraceae bacterium
AACTGCCAGACGGAACTGTTAAAGTTTTGGTCGAGGGAGTAAAAAGAGTAAAAATCTTAGATTTCAGAGATGATGAAAAATTCATAACTTGTGATTACACTCCTTATCAAGATGTTTTGCCTAAAGATAATGATTTATATCCACTTGCTTCTACAGCATTGAGAAGATTAGAGAAATTAACCTCAATAAATAAAAAAATTTCTAATGAAACTATTAATACAATCAAACAATTAAAGGATCCTTCACAAATTGCTGACAATATTGCATCTCATATAACAGCTACAATTTCTGAAAAACAGCAAATTTTTGAAACAGTAGATGTAAAGAAAAGATTAAATGCCATTATTAAAATAATGGAAAATGAGACAAGTATAATTGGTGTTGAAAAAAGAATAAGAGGCAGAGTTAAAACACAAATGGAAAAAACTCAAAGAGAGTATTATTTAAACGAGCAATTAAAAGCTATTCAAAAAGAACTTGGAGAAATAGAGGATGGTAAAGACGAAACAGCTAGTCTTAATAAAGCTATAACAAAAGCAAAAATGCCAAAAGAGGTTGAAAAAAAATGTCTCCAAGAATTAAAAAAATTAAAAAACATGAGTCCAATGTCTGCTGAAGCAACTGTAGTAAGAAATTATTTAGATTGGATGACTGAACTTCCTTGGCATAAAAAAAGTGAAGTGGATATAGATTTAACTAAAGCTTTAAATATTCTTGATAAAGATCACTTTGGTTTAGAAAAAGTTAAAGAAAGAATAATTGAATTTTTAGCAGTGCAAAAAAGAATGGAAAAAATTAAAGGACCAATATTGTGTCTAGTTGGACCACCTGGTGTTGGAAAAACGTCATTAGGTAAATCAATAGCTAAAGCTACAAATAGAGAATTTGTAAGAATGTCGGTAGGTGGAATGAGAGATGAAGCAGAAATAAGAGGCCACAGAAGGACTTACATTGGATCTTTGCCTGGAAAAATTATTCAAATGATGAAAAAAGCAGGTACAAAAAACCCTTTAATTCTTTTAGATGAAATAGATAAAATTGGAAATGACTATAGGGGTGACCCATCTTCAGCGTTATTAGAAGCTTTAGATCCAGAGCAAAATACAACATTTAACGATCACTATTTAGAAGTTGATTATGATCTATCCGATGTGATGTTTGTAACAACTGCGAATACTCTAAATATCTTGCCACCTTTGCTAGATAGAATGGAGGTAATTAGACTAGCTGGTTACACAGAAGATGAAAAAATAAGTATCGCAAACAAATATTTATTGCCAAAACAAATCAAAGATAATGGTGTTAAAGAAAAGGAAATGAAGTTAGATGATGAAATTATAAAAGAAGTGATAAGAGGATATACAAAAGAATCAGGTGTAAGAAATCTTGAAAGAGAAATCTCTAAACTTGCTAGAAAAGTTGTTAAAAAAATAGTAGCTGGCGAGGAAAAAGAAGTAGGTATAAATAACAAAAATTTATCAGATTTTTTAGGTGTTCCTAAATTTAAGTTTGGGGAATTAGAAGCTGAGAATAGAGTGGGTATAGTAACAGGACTTGCTTGGACTGAATATGGTGGAGAAATTTTAAAAATCGAAACCGTCACAATGCCAGGCAAGGGTAGAATGCAAATTACAGGCAAATTAGGTGATGTTATGCAGGAGTCTGTAAAGGCAGCTAAATCTTTTGTAAGATCAAAATGTTTAGAATATGGCATTATTCCACCTGTATTTGAAAAAAAAGACTTTCACATACACGTTCCTGAAGGCGCAACTCCTAAAGATGGTCCTTCAGCAGGCATAGGAATGGTAACTTCTATCGTTTCTTCAATAACTAATATTCCTGTAAGAAGAGATTTAGCAATGACTGGTGAAGTAACTTTAACAGGTCAAGTTCTACCAATTGGTGGATTAAAAGAAAAGTTATTAGCTGCTCATAGAGCAGGCATTAAAGAAGTTTTAATTCCAAAAGAAAATGAGAAAGATTTAGTAGATATGCCTAAGAAAATTATTGATGATATTAAAATTACACCAGTTGAATATGCAGATCAGGTGGTAAAAATTGCTTTAACTAAAGAACTTAAACCAACTGAGTGGGTAGAGGTCGATATTTCTAAAAAAGACGACAAATCTCAGGCAAGTATACAATAAATCTCGACAAAGCTGAGTTTTGAATTTTTGTAATAGCTATAATTGTGATTTTATATCATTTAATTAGACCTATTTCTAAGAACAAAAATCAATCTTGGGGATAAAACTAATTAAAAGGGTAGATTTTAGAAAATCACAATTGATTTAAAAATCAAAAAAGTAATAAATTTAGCTATTTTTTAGTATTAATAGATCTTGACGTAGGTTTTCTAAAGGATATAAAACACCTTTGATTGGTAATGGGCGGTTAGCTCAGTTGGTAGAGCATCTCGTTTACACCGAGGGGGTCAAAGGTTCGAGTCCTTTACTGCCCACCAAAAAAATACAAGTGGGGGTGTAGCTCAGTTGGTTAGAGCGATCGCCTGTCACGCGATAGGTCGAGGGTTCGAGTCCCTTCACTCCCGCCACTTTATATCGATTCTGTAATAAAGTAACTAAGCTATTGATATTGTTATGTTTTTCAACGTAGTTGTTGTAAATAACTGAATTTATTGACTTTTTTTTTATTAAAAATGTGACGTATCTACGCTTCAACAAGAAATAAAAACTGATATATAGACACGCATGTTATCTGATTTTCTTAAAGATTACTTACCGATAATAATTTTTCTAGTCATAGCTCTAGGGTTGAGTTGTGTATTTGTGGTAATTAATTTTATTCTATCGCCGAAAAAACCTGATCCAGAAAAACTTTCAGCTTATGAATGTGGATTTGAACCATTTGAAGATTCAAGACTTGAGTTTGATGTTAGATTTTATTTAGTTGCAATCTTGTTTATTATTTTTGATTTAGAAATAGCATTTTTATTTCCTTGGGCAATTTCTTTAGGCAATATCGGATTACTTGGTTTTTCATCAATGATGATTTTTTTATTCATTCTTACAGTTGGTTTTATTTATGAATGGAAAAAAGGCGCTTTAGATTGGGAATAAAATTAAATATTAATGAATAATAAAATAGATCAAGTTCCAGAGGAATTTAAGCAACTTGCAGATGATTTTAGCAAGAATGGGTTTATAACTACATCTCTTGATAATTTAATTAATTGGTCAAGATCAGGATCACTTCATTGGATGACATTTGGTCTTGCTTGTTGTGCAGTTGAGATGATGCAAACTTCTATGCCAAGATATGATCTTGAAAGATTTGGTGCAGCACCAAGAGCTTCGCCAAGACAATCTGATGTAATGATTGTGGCTGGAACTTTAACTAATAAAATGGCACCGGCTCTAAGAAAAGTTTATGATCAAATGCCAGAACCTAGATACGTAATTTCGATGGGAAGTTGCGCTAATGGTGGTGGTTATTATCATTATTCTTACTCAGTTGTACGAGGTTGTGATCGAATTGTACCAGTAGATGTTTATGTACCAGGGTGCCCACCTTCCGCTGAAGCTTTGTTATATGGAATACTTCAATTACAAAAAAAAATTAGAAATAAAGGTTC
>CACBWE010000042.1 GCA_902542855.1 uncultured Pelagibacteraceae bacterium
TAGTTGGTGAGAACGCGGCAACAATTGCAACAGGGATGCAAGCGAAAGTTCATATCGTTGATAAATCAGAAGCAAGATTAAGACAACTTGTGGAAATGTTTGGTGATAAAATTATACCTGAACAAAGCGATAAAGTTGATTTAAATAAATTAGTTGCTGAGACAGATCTTTTAGTCGGCGGTGTATTAATTCCAGGTGCGGAAGCTCCAAAATTAATAACTAAAGATATGTTGAAATTTATGAGAAGAGGTTCAGTTATTGTTGATGTTGCAATTGATCAAGGTGGATGTGTTGAAACAAGCAAACCCACAACACACGGAGATCCAACTTATATAGTTGATGATGTAGTACATTATTGTGTAGCGAACATGCCAGGTGGAGTTCCTAGAACTTCTACATTTGCATTAAATCAAGCGACTCTCCCTTATTTAGTAAAACTAGCAAATAAGGGTTATCAAAAAGCATTAAGTGAAGACAAAAACTTTTTAGCTGGGCTAAATGTTTATAAAGGTCAAGTAACTTATAAAGCAGTTGCTGACGTTTTTGGACATAATTTTGTAGAACCTGGAGAAGCTATTAAACATTAGAGATGAAAAAAAACTATCCTTCTAATACAAAGGTAGTTGTGATTGGAGGCGGTGTTGCAGGCACTTCTTGCGCATATCATTTGGCTAAATTTGGTTGGAAAGATGTAGTTCTATTAGAGAGAGATCAACTAACCTCAGGTACCACGTGGCATGCTGCAGGATTAATGGGACAACTAGGTGCAAGCTCTACAATTACAAAGTTAAGAAAATATTCTTTAGATCTTTATAAAGAATTAGAAAAAATCACAGGATTATCTATAGGTCTTAAACAGAACGGAGCAATAACAGTCGCATCATCTAAAGAAAGGATGCAAGAATTATTTAGGCAGGCCACAACAGCACAACTATCTAATGTTGAAGTAGAAATCTTAAACAAAGATAGAATAAAAGAATTATATCCAGTAGTAAAAAATGATGATCTTTTGGGTGGAGTTTATATGCCTCAAGATGGACAGGCAGATCCAGTAGGTGTTACTAATGTATTAGCCAAAGCTGCTAAAACATTAGGTGTTCAAATATTTGAGAGGTCACCAGTAAAAAAAATATTAATAAAAAATAAACGAATTTGTGGTGTTGAAACTATTCATGGAAAAATTGATTGTGAATATGTAGTTTTGGCCTCAGGTATGTGGTCCAGACAAATTGGAGAAGATATAGGTGTCAGTATTCCATTGTATCCTAATGAGCATTTCTATGTAATTACAGAACCAATAAAAAATCTTCCTAAAAATTTACCTGTTTTACGAGATTTCGATGCATGTCTTTATTTAAAAGAAGATGCTGGAAAAATTTTAGTTGGAATTTTTGAGCCTAATGCAAAACCTGCATTCAAAGATAGTGGAAGAGTTCCTGAAGATTTCTCATTTGGAGAATTTCCTGATGATTTTGATCACTTTGAACCTTATCTTGAGAAATCGTTTCATAGACTTCCGATGTTAGAAAATGCAGGTATAAGAAAATTTTTTTCAGGTCCCGAATCTTTTACACCCGATACACAATACTTATTAGGAGAGACACCCGAAGTAAGAAATCTTTTTGCATGCTGTGGATTTAATAGCATTGGAATTGCAAGCTCAGGAGGTGCGGGAAGAGTAACTGCCGAATGGATGATTAATGGACACATTAATGAGGATTTATTTTCTTTAGATATAAAAAGATTTCAAAATTTTCATTCATCTAAAAAGTTTATAATGAATAGAGTTACTGAAACTTTAGGTGATCTTTATGGTATGCATTGGCCTTATAAACAACATAAAACTTCAAGAAATGAAAAATTATTACCATACCATGATGAATTAAAAAAAGCAGGAGCTTGTTTTGGAGCAGCGGGTGGGTTTGAAAGACCTATGTGGTATTCTTTGAATGGAGAAGAGCCAAAATACAAATATACTTTTAACTATCAAAACTGGTACCCTTCTGTAAAATATGAAACTACTAACACAAGAAAAAATGTTGGACTTTTTGATTTTTCAACCTTTTCTAAATTTGATTTGAAGGGAAAAAAAATACATAGTGATTTACAAAAGATGTGTACTGCAAATATTAAAAACGAAATTGGAAAAGCCACTTATACCCACATGCTTAATGAAGATGGAGGAATAGAAACGGATCTAACAGTTGTTTGTGTTGATAAAAATTATTTTAGAATTGTAAGCTCTGCAGCTACAAGAGAACGGGATAAACATCATATTTCAAAGTACTTATCTAAAGAGATTGAATTTTCTGATGTTACAGAAAAGATTTGTTGTCTAGGTCTGTTTGGACCAAAAAGTCGAACTATGATACAGAAGATTAGTAAAGATGACTTTACATCTAAAAATTTTAAATTTGGCTATGGAAAATATGTAAAAATAAAAAATATTAGAGTTTGGGCACAAAGAATATCTTATGTGGGAGAAGTTGGATTTGAATTATATGTTGAAAGAGAAACCGCGCTAAAATTATTCAAAATTTTAGTCGATGAAGGTAAAAATTTTGAATTATCCCTTTGTGGTATGCACGCTATGGATATAATGAGAATGGAAAGTGGTTTTGTTCACTGGGGTCATGATATTTCACCAGAAGAAAACCAGTATCAAGCAGGCTTAAAATTTGCAATAAGTTATAAAAAAGATATTAATTTCATTGGCAAAGATGCATTGCTTAAAATAAAAGAAAAGGCTTTAGATAAAACAATTGCGATGTTTACATT
>CACBWE010000043.1 GCA_902542855.1 uncultured Pelagibacteraceae bacterium
TATATCAAAAAAGAAAGCTAAGAGCAGGCGATCTATCATTTGGCCAGCAAAAATTATTAGAACTCGCAATGGCATTGATGAATGAACCAGAGATGTTGCTGTTAGATGAGCCTACAGCTGGAATTAATCCAACTCTAATAAATGGTATTATTGATAGACTAATTAAAGTAAATCAAGATTTTGGAATAACACTTTTAGTGATTGAGCATAACATGAGAGTGATTATGCAATTAGCAGAAAATATTTTTTGTTTAGCTCATGGTAAAATGTTGGCTAATGGATCACCAGATGAAATTAAAAATGATAAACGTGTCATTGATGCGTATTTAGGAGCACAATAATGGCTAACCAATATGAAGTATTAGGAAAAGCTCCAACACCAGATGATTTAAAAAAATTATCTCCAAACGAAGTTCATTTGACTATTAAAAATTTAAATGCTGGTTATGGAAAAATGGAAATTTTACATAACTTTGATTTATTCGTAAACAAAGCTCAGTCTTTATGTTTAATTGGTCCTAATGGTGCAGGCAAATCTACAATTCTTCATTCAATATATGGTTTTACAAATATTTTTTCTGGCCAAATTGAACTTGAAGGAAAAGAAATTACAAATCTTACACCAGCAGAAAAGTTAAAGTCAGTTGGTATAGCTTATATATTGCAGGATAACTCAGTATTTCCAGATATGACGGTAGAAGAAAATTTATTAATGGGAGGATACATAAAAGAAAAAACAGATGAGTCATTTGAAGAGGCTGAAAGAATTTTTGAAAAGTATGAAAGGCTAAGAAATAGAAGAAACCAACCTGCAAAAGTTTTATCTGGAGGTGAAAGAAGATTACTAGAAATATCAAGAGCTTTAGTTATGAAACCATCAGTACTTTTAGTAGATGAACCATCTATTGGACTTGAACCCAGATATATTGAAATGGTTTTTGAAATATTAAGAGATCTTCAGCAAAATGAAAAAAAAACAATCATTCTAGTTGAGCAAAATGCCAAAAAAGGATTAGAGTTTGCAGATATTGGATACGTTTTGGTATCTGGGCAAACTGCAATTGCAGGTAAAGGAGATGATTTACTTCAAAATCCTGATGTTGGTAGACTGTTCCTAGGTGGATGATGATTAAAAAAAATTTTTTCTTTAGAGGATATAGATCTATATTTACTCATGATAGTCCAGCCATAGCTCTCACCTGTTGCTTTATAGCTATTGGAGCTCTATTTAAAAATTTAGGTTTTAATATTCAGGAAAGTATTTTTTCAACTGTTCTAACTTATGCTTTACCAGGCTCACTAGTAATGGCCGAGTCCATGTTAATCGGAGCATCTTTGTTAAATATTTTTTTGGCAGTATGGATTGTTAATGCAAGACTTTACCCTATGGCTGTATCTTTATTTCCGTTAATGATGCATAAAAGTCAACCTAAGTGGAAGTATTATTTTTCATGTCATTTCATTGCTATTTCCGCATGGCTAATCATGAAAAGCAATTATAAAAATATTCCAAAAAAACATAGAATTGATTATTGGATTGGTATTGGAAGTGCAACAGTAAGTGTATCAGTAATTGGAACATTTTTAGGTTTCTCTTTTTCAGAACATTTGAATAAAGATGTGATGTTGGGTTTAGCAATTCTTAATCCAGTTTATTTTCTATGTATGATGATTGGTGCATCTAAAACTATACCAGTAACTCTATCAGTTTTATTTGGAACTATATTGGGACCAATTATTTTTTTACTCTCACCAGAGTGGTCAATTTTGATAGCAGGTATAATTGGTGGAACCTTAGCTTATCTAGTAGGAGAGCACAGTGTCAGCTAATATTGTTTACGCAATCCTTGTTACGTCTTTAGCAACATTTTTGTCTAGATTTTTGGGTGCTCTAACATCTGAGGGTATAAAAGAAACTTCCAAGCTTTTTAAGTGGTTTAATTGTTTAGCCTATGCGACCTTGGCAGCACTAATAGCTAGAACTATAATTTTTCCTGCTGGTGTTTTGGTAGATGCTAGTTATTACAGTAGATCAATTGTAGTGTTTTTATCCTTGTTTGTTTTTTTTATTTCTAAGAAAAACTTTGTTTATCCAACAATTTTCTCGGCTATTTGTATGGCAATAATTAACAATTATATCTGATTAAATTGATTTATAAAATAAGTTAAAATAAAATTTAGAATGCAAAAAATTACAGGTATAGACATTCAAAAACACAATAAATCAAATAGAATTATAAAAATTAGTTTAGAGAATGACATAATAGATAAATTAATTTTCCCTTTTAATAAATTTGATTTAACAGCATTAGAGCTAAAACCATTTACAAGATTTACTTTAGCCAAAAGTTTAGATGATTTAACAAATAATAAATTAAGCGAATTAATGAACTCAATTATTAGAGATAGATCTACAGGTTGCTTTATTATTGGACCAAAAAATATAACTGCAAAAATTAATGATACCTTTTTAGTTAAGTTATCAACTGCAATAGCTCATCTAATTGGTGTACCTAATCATGATGCCATGGCAGGAAAATATTACGCTCGTTTTCATGTTAAACATGAAGATACTAGCGACTCTTACTTAAGAAAGGCTTATAGGAATATGGATCTTCATACAGATGG
>CACBWE010000044.1 GCA_902542855.1 uncultured Pelagibacteraceae bacterium
AGTATATGAAAAAGCAATTCCAATGATGATGACAGCAGCTGGCACAATTCCTGCAGCAAAAATATTAGTGGTTGGAGCAGGGGTTGCAGGATTACAAGCTATTGCAACGGCTAAAAGAATGGGGGCCGTTGTATTTGCAACTGATGTCAGAATGGCATCTAAAGAACAAGTTGAAAGTTTAGGTGGTAAATTTTTAACTGTTGAAGGATCTGAGAATTTGGAGACAGAAGGTGGTTATGCAAAGGAGGCTTCAGATGAATTTAAAAAGAAACAAGAAGAATTATTAACAGAGACATTAAAAAAAATTGATATAATAATTTGTACTGCTTTAATTCCAGGTAGAGAAGCTCCAAAAATTCTTAAAGAAGATATGTTTAAAAATCTACAACCAGGTTCAGTTATTTACGATTTAGCAGCTGTTCAAGGAGGAAACACTGTTTTTACTGAAGTTGATAAAATTGTTGAAAAAAATGGGGTTAAAATTTTAGGGGACGCAAATATATTAAACAAATTACCTGTATCAGCTTCTAATTTGTATGCAAAAAATGTATTTAATTTTATCTCTAATTTGTATGATAAAGAAAATAAAAAATTAAATATCAATTTAGAAGATGAAATAATAGAGAAAACCCTTATTAAATAGAATTATGGAAATAGATCCTTTTATATTCAGATTAAGCATATTTATATTGTCAATTTTTGTTGGATACTATGTTGTATGGAGTGTAACACCTTCCTTACATACACCATTGATGTCAGTTACCAATGCAATCTCTTCAGTAATAATTGTAGGTGCGATAATTGCAGCTTTATCTGGAAGTGATGGAGTAGTTTTTTCATCATCTAGTATTTATGGATTTTTAGCAATTATTTTAGCTGCTGTTAATATTTTTGGTGGATTTTTAGTTACCCAAAGAATGCTAGCTATGTATAAAAAAAAGAAAAAGGATAATTAATTAATGTCTGCAAATCTTTCTGCAATTTTATACTTAGTGTCAGGGGTATTATTTATTTTAGCCCTAAGGGGCTTGTCATCTCCTGAAACTTCAAGACAAGGAAATTTGTTTGGAATAATCGGAATGGTTATTGCCGTAAGTGTAACATTCCTTTCGGTAGGTAATTTTAGTTCTGGATTTATTTATGTTCTAATATTTTTGGCAATAGGTGGGAGTGTTGGGGCATTTATTGCATATCGTATTCCAATGACCGCAATGCCAGAGTTAGTTGCAGGATTTCACAGTTTGGTTGGTTTAGCAGCAGTATTTGTTGCAATATCGGCATTTATAAATCCTGCTGCATTTAATCTTGGAACACCTGGCAATATAAAACTTGCGAGTTTAATTGAGATGGCGATTGGAGCAGCGGTAGGTGCAATAACTTTTTCTGGATCAGTTATAGCGTTCTTAAAACTGCAGGGAATAATGTCTGGTGCACCTATAACTTTTAAAGGTCAGCACTTATTAAATGCTTTATTGTTAATATTGATTGTAATCTTAACAATTTATCTTTGTTCAACTCAATCATCTAATTTATTTTGGATATTAATTGCAGTTTCTTTTTTAATAGGATTTTTAATCATTATTCCTATCGGTGGTGCAGATATGCCAGTTGTAATCTCAATGTTAAATTCTTATTCAGGTTGGGCTGCGGCTGGAATTGGATTTACTTTAGAAAATACAGCTTTGATTATAACAGGTGCATTGGTTGGATCATCAGGAGCAATACTTTCTTATATTATGTGCAAAGGAATGAATAGATCATTTTTTAATGTAATATTAGGTGGTTTTGGTGCAACAGATCAAACATCTGGAATGCAAAGTAAAGAACAAAGACCAGTAAAAAGTGGTAATGCTGATGATGCAGCATTTTTAATGAAAAATGCTTCCTCAGTTATTATTGTTCCAGGTTATGGAATGGCAGTTGCACAAGCACAGCACGCTTTAAGAGAAATGGTAGATACATTAAAGAAGAACGATATAAAAGTTTCTTATGCAATTCACCCTGTAGCAGGAAGAATGCCTGGCCATATGAATGTTTTATTGGCTGAAGCAAATGTTCCATATGATGAGGTATTTGAATTAGAGGAAATAAACAATGACTTTGCAAATGCAGATGTAGCATTTGTAATTGGTGCAAATGATGTAACTAATCCTGTTGCAAAAACAGATCCTCAAAGTCCAATTTATGGAATGCCAGTTTTAGATGTGGAAAAATGTAAGTCAGTACTGTTTGTTAAAAGAAGCTTGTCCCCCGGATATGCAGGAATAGATAATGATTTGTTCTATAAAGAAAATACATTGATGTTGTTTGCAGATGCAAAAAAAATGACAGAAGATATTACTAAGAATTTATAGATTATATGAATACAAAGATTTTTTGTGATATTGCAGACATATCTTCAATAAAAAAATTTAACAATAAATCGATGGTAAAAGGATTTACCACCAATCCAAGTTTAATGAGAAAAGCTGGTGCAAAAGACTATAAATCTTATTGTAAACAAATACTTAAAGTTTGTACAAATAAACCTATTTCTTTTGAAGTATTTGCTGACGATCAAGATTCTATGATCGAGCAAGGAAGAAAAATAAATAGTTGGGGTAAAAATGTGTATGTAAAA
>CACBWE010000045.1 GCA_902542855.1 uncultured Pelagibacteraceae bacterium
TATACCAGTAATTAAAAATTTTTTATTTCTTAAAAATATGACTTCTTGTAAAATCCCACTAATTTTTTTCTTATTAATGAGTAAATCATTTGGTTTTTTAAATAAAATTTTTTTTCTTGTAAATGACGAGAGTAATTTTTTAACTAAAAGACAATTGATTTTTGTTATAGCTTTAATCGATAGATTTGGTTTATTTAGTTCATTGAAAAAAGAAATAAATAAATTTCCTTTTGATGATATCCATTTTCTTCCATACTGTCCTCTACCATTGATTTGTGTTTCAGCAATAACCATACCTGAGTTGTATTTGGTTTCTTTAATGATTCTTATCGCAGTATAATTTGTGCTTTTAACTTTCTTAAATTTAAATTTTTTAAGTTTCATTAAATAATATTAATTCTTGAAACAACTTCTATTAACTGACTTGGAAATATGAAGTATAAAAGAATTAATATCGTTGAGACTGTAAGTGAAAATTTTAACCATAAGCTATGATCAGTATCGTATTTGTCTTTTTCTTTATCAAAGTAAATGATTTTTATTATTCTTAAGTAATAGAAGGCTGCAATAACTGTAGATAATAACCCTACTATAGCTAAAAAATACATTGATTGTTCTAATACTGCTTTAAAAACGTAAAATTTTGCAAAGAAACCGGCTAGGGGCGGGATACCTGCTAAAGAAAACAGTATTAGAAGTAAACATAAAGATAATAACGGATGGTTTTTCGATAATCCTGATAGATCATCAATTTCCTCATAATATTTATTCTTTCTTCTTAACATCAATAAACAAGAGAAAAGTGCTAAATTCATAATGACATAAATTGAAATATAGATTATTGAACTTTGAATTCCTTCATTAGATGCCGTAGCTAATCCTGCTAAAGTATAACCAATATGACTAATAGAACTGTAAGCTATAAGTCTTTTAATATTTGTTTGTCCTATTGCAGCAACTGCTCCAAAAACCATAGACGCAATTGATAAGAAAACAATTATCATTTGCCATTGATCAATTAAATTTAAAAAAGGAACGTACAAAAATCTTATAAATACAGTTAATGCAGCTATTTTTGGCACTATTGTAAAAAACAATGTTACAGTAGTTGGAGATCCCTCATAAACATCAGGTGCCCACATATGAAATGGAACTGCAGAAATTTTAAATGCTAAACCAACTAAGATAAACACAATTCCAAATGTTAAAACATATTCATCAGAATTTAGTTGATTTGATATTATATCAAAATTTGTAGAACCAGAAAAACCATATACTAATGAACATCCATACAACAATAATCCTGAAGATAATGCACTTAAAACAAAATACTTTAAACCAGCCTCTGATGATTTTAATTGATCTCTGTTATATGTCGCTAAAACATAAAGAGCTAATGACTGTAATTCTAAACCCATATAAAAAACAATTAGATCATTTGAGCTTATCATTACCATCATACCAAGAATAGAACTCAAAATAAGAACTGGGTATTCAATATTATATATTTTAAATGTTTTTAAATAAGTTGATGAAATAACTAAAACCAAAAAACCTCCAATTAAAGTTATGATTTTCATTAAGGAAGACATACTGTCAATCACAACACTTTCATTAAACAAAGTTTCTCTAGTTATAGAGAAAGTTTCATTTAATGTTATTATTGTTGTAATTAAAATTACAAACAAAGACAAATTGAAAGTAATTTTAGAACTGTCATTTTTAAACACACCCAAAATAAGTAGAAACATAATTGATAGAGAAATAAAAATTTCAGATAATATTAAATTTAGATTTTCCATATTATTTACTAGCTATATTTATGTTATGTGTATTAATTAAATCAGTTACAGAAACTTCAATAGTTTTTATTAATGGATCAGGATAAAAACCAAAAAACAAGATTGGCGCAGCTAAACAACTTAAAATAAAATATTCAGATCTATTTAAATCTAAAATTTTTTTAAGATCTTCGTTTATTAATTTTCCAAAAACTACTCTTTTATAGAGCCATAAGATATATGCTGCTCCTAAAATCACTCCAATACTTGCTATTACTGCCACTAAAAAATTATCTTTAAAAGCTCCCATTAAAATTAAAAACTCACCAATAAAACCACTAGTTCCAGGTAAACCTAAAGATGCTAAAGCAAATAACATGAATAATATTGAATATTTTGGAATTACAGAAACTAGTCCACCATATGTGCTTATCAATCTAGAATGCATTCTGTCATAAACTACGCCAACAGTTAAAAATAATGCTGCTGAAACTAAGCCATGGCTTATCATTTGAATTATGCTTCCTTCAATTCCTTGTTGTTGCAAAGTGAATATACCCAAAGTTACAAAGCCCATATGCGCAACTGAAGAATAAGCAATTAACTTCTTCATATCTACCTGCATTAAAGCTATCAGTGAGGTAAATATGATTGCTATAACACTCAAAGTATAAATTAATGGTGTAAATACCTCTGATGCATCTGGGAAAAGACCTAAGGAAAATCTTATAAAACCATATCCAGCCATCTTTAAC
>CACBWE010000046.1 GCA_902542855.1 uncultured Pelagibacteraceae bacterium
TACTTTATGTATTTTAGGTCCATCAGGAATTGGAAAGACAACAATACTTAGAACTATTGCTGGCCTAGAAAAAATTGAAAAAGGTACAATTAAACTAAACGGTAAAATATTATCCTCCAAAGACCAAAATGTAGAGCCTGAGGATCGAAATATATCCTTAGCTTTTCAAGATAACAGTTTGTTTCCACATTACACAGTTGAAAAAAATATTTTATTAGGTGCTGAGAGAAATCAGGGAAAAAGAAAAAAAAAACTTAGCTTTAAGGAGATAGTAGATTTTCTTCACATAGAACAAATTTTAACAAAATACCCACATGAAATTAGTGCTGGAGAAGCGCAAAGAGCTTCACTTGCTAGATCACTTTTAACACAACCTGATCTTTTGCTTTTAGATGAGCCATTATCAAACGTTGACCAAAGTTTTAAAGAGGAGATACAAGTAAAATTAAAAAAAATATTAAGTAAATTGAAGATTACAACGATAATAGTGACTCACGACTCTTACGAAGCTTTTTACCTTGGCCACAAATGTGCAATTGTATTAGATGGTCAAATTAAACAGTTTGACGATCCTTATAATGTTTATCATTTTCCAAACTCTGAAGAAGTAGTTAATTTTTTAAATAGAGGTATTTTAATTCCTGCAAAAGTTACAGGAGAAAATTCATTAGAAAACGAAGACCTAGGAACAATTAAAGGCAATTTCATTAAGCATTATCCAAAAGGATCAAGTGTAAAATTATTATTACAGCCAGAAGATCTTGAGCATGATGATAAGAGCAATCTAAAATTGGAGGTAGTTGATAGAAAATTTAGAGGTACAAACTTTATTTACACTCTAAAAACTAACAGTGATTTATTAATACCTGTTTTTGTTCATTCCCATCATGAACATCAACATGAAGCTGACGAGAAGTTTGGAATTAAAAGACCGATTCATATTGATCACATAGTTTGTTTTTAATAAAACAAGCGAATGCTTTCAAAAAAACAATTATTTACCAGAGGTATGCTGGATATTTCTCCGCATATGTTGTCAGTAATTCCATTTGGGATTATTTGTGGAGCTATCGGAGTTGAACTAGGTTTTAATCCTTATTTAGTCTATGCAATGTCCTTCATTATATTTGGAGGTGCTTCGCAAATAGTTTTTTTGCAGCTTTTATCTGGAGGTGCGTCGAGTTTGGTTGCTGTCACTTCTGTTGGTATTATTAATTCTCGTCATTTATTATATGGAGCAGTTTTATCTGAATATTTGGATAAATTATCTTTAATTAAAAAATTATTAATATCATATGTAATAGTTGACCAGGGCTTTGCAGAGTCAAATAAATTTTTTAAAAAAAATAGATCCGAAGAATATTTGCATTATCATTTAATAGGAACTGGGTGTACGATGTGGGTTTGTTGGCAAATCGCTACACTTTCAGGAATTATTTTGGGATCATTTGTTCCTGAAGAACTTGGATTAAAATTTGCAATCCCTCTTACATTTATTGCTATTGTTGTTCAAGATTTAAAAAAAATTGATCATGTGATTGTAATGATCACTTGTGGTTTAAGCTCATTGTTATTCTTTGAAGCCCCATTTAAATCTTATATAATTATTTCACCAGTTATTGCTTTATTTGTAGCTTGGTTATTATTGAGGTTAAAAAAGTGACTTTAGTATCAATCATCTTTGCTGGTATATTAACTTACTTCACTAGAATGACTATGGTTGCATTAATCAGTAGAGATATGTTGGGAGATAAAGTCAAAGCTGTATTAGAATATGTTCCATCTGCAGTATTCCCAGCCATAATATTTCCTGGAATATTTATAAATGATTTTGGAACTTTTATAGAAATGAACGATCCAAAAATTTTTGGAGCATTAGTTGCAGTTATTGTGGGTTATTTTTCAAAAAATATTATTGCAACTATTTTAGCAGGATTAGTTTCTTATTGGTTTTTAATTTTTGTTATTTTTAGCTAGCGCCTAACTTAATATTACTTCTAATATTGCTATCCATTAACTTAGGTTTAGATAAATTAAGATTTGACATTATCTCAGCATATTCATCAGCGTTATTAACTTGAAGTCTTGGATTTGATTTTTTTTCATTTCCAATAGTACTAACGAGTTTCCCGTTATAATCATGTCCTGGATAAAGCAAAGTATCATCAGGTAATTTAAGTAGTTTATTAAATAAAGAATTATAAGCATCTTTTGAGCTACCATTTTGAAAATCTGTCCTACCTGTACCATTAATTAACAATGTATCACCTGAAAACAAATATTTATCCATCAAAAAACTATAACTATCTGAAGTATGACCAGGTGTATACATTGCTTTAATTTCAATTTGATCAATTTTAATTATTTCTTCATCTTTTACTTTGACTTCTACTGCATCAGCAGGAGTGTGTTCTCCCATGATTGTAGAGCAATTTGTAACTTTTTTTAATTT
>CACBWE010000047.1 GCA_902542855.1 uncultured Pelagibacteraceae bacterium
TTTTTTTTACAATATTCTATTAGTTTTTTTGTATTTTTTTTCCCTATCTCTGTTGCTTGAATAATTTCCATTTGAGATTTTTTAGAGAATTTTTTTACTTTCTGATATTTAGCTTTTTGAGAAAATTTAGAGATATATTCCTCAGCTACAAAATTTTGAAATTTTATACAATTTGCTCCAGCTTTTTTAGCCTCTCTAACCATTTTTTTTGCTATTGATAATTTTCCATTATGATTAATTCCAGCTTCAGCAATAAAATATAGATTTCCTTTATTTATAGTGTTGAATATTTTTTTCATTAACAACCTAGATTAGTGATCAAAGATTTACATCTATTACAATATTGCAATCTTTTATTCAAATTTAAATAAAAAAAATATTAATTGCGCAATATTCGTAACTTTTTTAAATTAAATAAATTATTCAAAATTATTTAAGTGAGTAAATTTGTCCATTTTAATCCTTTTTATAAAGTTAAGCTTAATTAGTTAATAAAAATGATGTATTTCTCTTCTCAAATCTAATGTATTATAAATCTTAATGGCAAGCTGTATATTAACAACACCGATAAGACCGTCACCAACTACTTTTCCACCTTTAGGTTCTATGGCTATTATACAAGCCTTAAGAAGTGTAGGGGAAGAAACCAATTTTCTTCACATAGATTATCATAGATATGACAATAATTACCTTGAAGAGTATTTTGAAAAAAACAAATTTGATTTTATTGGGGTTAGTGCTGTAGTTTCAACTGCATATGCTTATACAAAATATATTATTAATCTTATAAAATTAAAACAACCTAATGCAGTTGTTTTTGTTGGAGGAAATTTAGCTGCTAGCTCGGAAGTAGTGCTTCGATACACGAAAGCTGATTTTTGTATTATTGGTGATGGGGAAGTCATAATAGAAAATTTAATTCCAAAATTAAAAAAAGATGGTTTGTCAAAGAAATTACTGTCAACCGTTAAAGGTTTAAGCTTCATCGATGAAGATAATAATCTAAAATTTACTGGTTATGAACATCCTTTACCTGCTCCATTATTGGAAACTCCTGATTGGACTATTTTAGAAAAAGAAAATTGTTTAGATCATTATATAGGTAAAAATTTATCGAATTTTGAATTTTTTATTGGCAAAACAGAAAAAAATTCTAAGAAAGCTACCATTGTTGTTGCGAAAGGTTGTGTAGCAAGATGTACATTTTGTCATAGATTTGAAAAAGGCTATAGAGTTCAACCAAACGAAAAAGTTTTGGAACATATTAAATTTCTAAAAAAAAAATATTCAATTACACATTTAGATATTGGAGATGAAAATTTTGGTTCTTATAAAAAAGAAACTGAAGTTTTAGTTAAGCAGTTTAAAGAGCTTGGCTTAGAGTGGAGAGCAGCAGGCGTTAGAGCTCATACAGTAAGCCTAGAATTATTAAAATTTTATAAAGAAAATGGATGTAAGATAATAATTTATGGGATTGAAAGTGGAAGTCCAAAAATGCTTGAAGTTATGGAAAAGAAAATTAAAAGAGACCAAAATATAAATGCTATAAAGTGGACATATCAAGCCGGATTGTCAACAGTAATTCAATTAGTGATTGGTATGCCAGGTGAAGATGACAAAACAATTGATGAAACTATAGAATTTTTAAATATTGTATTTCCTTATTATCCTGATTACTTTAGAAAAATTTTTGAACTAAGACTGAGTGTTAATTACGCTCAAGCCTTACCTGGAACCCCATTATACGAATATGCAAGGGAAAATGGCTATTTAAAGAGAGATGTAAAATCTGAAGAGGACTATTTACTAAGTATTAGTGATAGAGACGCTTATGACAATGATCATTTTATTAATTATACCCAACAACCATTGCTAAAAGTTTACACATGGAAGCATAAGATTTTTTGGAAATTATGGAGAAGACATGCCAAAGAAAATCTAAAATTAAATTTTAAAAAAATTGATATAATTTTTGCTATAGTAGGTATTATTGCAAGTCATATTTTCAGATTTAAGTTTAAAAATAAAATAATCAATGAGATGAACAAATACAATCAAGAACCCGGCAAAGAAGATCATGTCAACTCAATGGGTAAAAAAAATTTATTGAATTATCTATTAAATTTACTTTTGCCTTGGAACAAATTTACTTATCCTGTAATTGCGTCCCTTATAGCATATAAAGAGGCGCAGAATATAAAATGGTTTATAAAACTAATTCTTGAACACTTAGTTTGGAGTTTAAATATATTTAAAAAAATACAACTCCCTGATAAAACACTTAGAAAAATTGTTAATATTAAAGATACAGACGATTCTTTGCTTCTAAGAAAGGGTCGTTAATTTTCTAATATTACTTTTCTAATTTCATTAATGGCTTGATGATCTTTA
>CACBWE010000048.1 GCA_902542855.1 uncultured Pelagibacteraceae bacterium
ACACTGAAATTGATATACTTAGAGATAAATATGTTAACATTGTTATAGAAACAATTTCTATCGCTCTACCGGTTTGCATTAAAGCAGTTCCGGCAAATACAAGCACTAAATCAGGATACGCAATTGCAGCTGCAAGTGATGAGTTTTTAGTTAAGTTTAAATACTGATTAGTAGTAGGAGGAATAATTATCCTCAAAGCTTGGGGCATAACAACTAATTTAAGAACTTGATTTGGAGTTAAACCTATGGATGCCGCCGCTTCCTTTTGACCTTTGCTTACACCCTGGACCCCCGCTCTTACGCATTCTGCAATAAAGGTTGCTGTATACAATGATAAAGCTAATGCTAAAGATATTAACTCAGGAGGTAATTTAATTCCTCCTTCATAAGTAAAACCAGATTGAGACAATTGTTTAATTACAGGTATTTCAACTGAAGCATCAACACCACCAAATAAAAAACTTAAAATTGGTAAAATTAACAATAGACCAATTGAAATTGACAAAACTGGTGTTTGAATACCATCTTTCTCTTGTTTTTTTTTTGCATAAATTCTAATAAAAATTATTGAAATTATTGCAGCGATTATTGAATAAATAAAAATATCTAAATTGTTCCAAACAAAAGCAGGAACAAAAAAACCTTTTATGGTAAGAAAAAAAACACCAAACATAGGTTCTGTATCTTGGGGCAATGGTAATGCTCTTAAAGCAGCAAAATACCAAAAAAATATTTGTAGCAACAAAGGAATATTTCTAAAAAATTCTACGTAAACTGCAGCAGTTCTATTTATAAGATAGTTGTTTGATAATCTTGCAATTCCAACAACAACTCCAATAATTGTTGCAAATATAATTCCAATAACAGAAACTAAAATAGTATTTAATAATCCTACTAAATAAGCTCTAAAATATGAGTGAGAACCGTCATACTCAATTAATGAAAATTGAACATCAAATGAAGACTCTTGAGATAAAAATCCATAACCAAAAGTTATCCCTCTGTTCTCCATGTTGATTTGTGCGTTATAAGAAAAAAATCCAAAGACAAGAATTACGACTAAAAGTGTAAGTAATTGGGGTAATATTTTTTTAATATTCACGATAATAAATGACTTATAAAAAAAAGGGCTAGAAAAATCTAGCCCTTTTTAGATATTTAATTAGATAAATTATCTTGCTGGTGGTACATAAAGAATTCCACCTTTAGTCCATAATTCATTTGGACCTCTATCAGGTAAAATTCCTGTGTCAGCTATATTTCTTTTATAACTTTCACCATAGTTACCAACTTGCTTGATAATTCTTAAACTCCACTCGTTATCTAAACCTAAAGCAGCACCTAATTCACCTTCAGCACCAACTAATCTTTTAACAGCTGGGTTATCAGAAGTTTTCATAGAATCTGCATTAGCAGAAGTAACACCGTACTCTTCCGCCTCAATCATAGTGTTTAGTGACCATCTAACGATATCTTCCCAAACAGAGTCACCTTGTCTTACAACAGGGCCTAAAGGCTCTTTAGATATAGTTTCTGGTAAAACCATATGATCATCAGGGTTACTCAATTTAATTCTTTGAGCAGCTAAACCTGATTTATCAGTAGTGTAAGTATCACATCTACCAGCATCATACGCAGCTACGACTTCGTCCGCTTTTTCAAAAGTTACTGGCTCATATTGAATTCCTTTTGAATTAAAGAAATCTCTCATGTTAAGCTCAGTAGTTGTTCCTAGGTTTGTACAAGCTGAAACACCTGCTTTGAAATCATTCACAGAAGATATTCCAGAATTTTTTCTAACCATAAAACCTTGACCATCGTAGAAGTTTACACCTACGAAAGTAAGGCCGATATCAGCATCCCTAGAAAGAGTCCAAGTTGTGTTTCTTGATAAGATATCAATCTCATTAGAAGTTAAAGCAGTAAATCTTTCTTTAGCACTTAGTGGTGTAAACTTAACTTTGTTTGCATCACCTAATACTGCAGCAGCTACAGCTCTACATACATCAACGTCAACACCAGTCCAATTTCCTGCAGCATCAGCATTAGAAAACCCTGGAAGACCTTGAGATACTCCACATCTTACAAAACCCTTCTTTTGAGTGTTTTTAAGTGTTTTAGATTTTTTAGCAGCCATAGTTTCTGTTGTAAAAGTAAACAACACTGCAACCATAGCAACTAAAGAAGTTAATTGTTTTAAGTATTTAAACATTATTCTTCCTTTATGTTATTTTTTATTTGTTAACAAATAATTCAAAATTACTTTTGAATATATTTAATTTAAGCATGTAAGAAAATTCTGTTCAAGAAAAATTAATTTTAATTAGTGTTTTATAAAAAAATACGTCAAGCTTAATTTCAAAATATTTATCGCTAAATAAGTAAGAAAT
>CACBWE010000049.1 GCA_902542855.1 uncultured Pelagibacteraceae bacterium
AATAGTGCCAAATCTCAACTTAAATCAAAAACAACTGAGGAAATTTCAAAAGCAACAGGTGGGTTTGGAATTCCAGGTTTCAAATGGCCCTTATAAAATATGGAAAATGGTAATGAGATAGATGATTTAATTAAACTGATATCAAAATTGCCTGGCTTGGGTCCTAAATCAGCAAAGCGGATTGTATTAAAGTTAATTAATAATAGAGATGAACTAGTAAAACCTTTAGCAAAATCATTAGCGGATGTTTATAAAAATATTTCTAGATGCAAAATTTGTGGGGCGCTAAAATCTATTTCAATAGAGTGTGATTATGAAAATTGTAAAATTGTAGATAAAAAATATGAAAAAATTTGTGTAGTAGAAAATATATCGGACCAGTGGAGTATAGAAAGTTCAAATATATATAAAGGTTATTTTCACATTTTAGGAGGCACTATTTCATCAGCTGGACAAAAAAAAGAGGATTTATTAATCAATTCTTTAGTGCAAAGAGTTAAAAAAGATAAGATAGAAGAAGTCATACTCGCAACTAGTGCAACTGTTGAAGGTCAAACAACTGCATATTATATTCAAGATAGTTTAAAAAATTTGAATGTTAAGATTACTAAATTAGCACAAGGATTACCTGTTGGTGGAGAAATTGAAAGTTTAGATGATGGAACTTTATTTTCTGCTTTTAAAAATAGGTCTAATTTGGTTTCGAACTCAGATTAGATTTTTTTTTCAATCTATTTAAATGAAGCAATGGTTCAGTATAACCTGAAGGTTGTTCTTTACCTTTAAACACTAAATCACACGCAGTTTGAAATGCTATAGAGTTTTCATAATCACTGCTCATTTTAACATATAGTGGATCATCTTTGTTCTGGTCGTCTACTATTTTTGCCATCTCTTTCATTATTTCAGTTACTTGTATTTTGGTTGTAATACCATGATGTATCCAGTTTGCGATATGCTGAGATGAAATTCTAAGAGTGGCCCTGTCTTCCATCAAACCTATATTGTTAATATCTGGCACTTTAGAACAACCTACACCCTGATCGACCCATCTCACAACATACCCTAATAGAGTTTGTGCAGAATTGGAAATTTCTTTATTTATATCTTCTACAGACCAATTAGGTCTATCTGCTATTGGGATGGTTAAGAGATCATCAATCTTAGCTGGTTCTCTATCAATTAATTTTTTTTGTTCGTTAAAAATATTTATTTCATGATAATGTAAAGCATGTAAAGCAGCTGCTGTTGGAGAAGGAACCCACGCGCAGTTTGCACCTGCTTTTAAGTGTCCTGTTTTTTGCTCCATCATATCTTTCATTTTGTCTGGCATTGCCCACATTCCTTTTCCAATTTGAGCTTTACCAGAAAACCCACAACTTAATCCAATATCAACATTGTTATTTTCGTATGCATTAATCCATTTAGATGATTTCATATCACCTTTTTTAATCATAGGACCAGCTTCCATTGATGTATGCATTTCATCACCTGTTCTATCTAAGAAACCAGTATTGATAAAAAAAACTCTATTTTTAAGACTTCTAATACATTCTTTTAAATTTGCTGATGTTCTTCGCTCTTCATCCATAATCCCAATCTTGCATGTGTACTTAGGTAAATTTAGAACTTCCTCAACTTTAGAAAAAATTAAATCTGTAAATGCCGTCTCGTCTGGACCATGCATTTTTGGTTTTACAATATAAACTGATCCAGTTCTTGAATTATTTTTATTTTTAATATCATGTAGTGCGGCTGCTGTAGTTATAAATGCATCCATAATACCCTCAGGTATTTCACTTCCATCACTTAATAAAATTGAAGGGTTAGTCATTAAATGACCAACGTTTCTTATAAGCAATAGGCTTCTACCATGTAACTTTAAGCCTTTGCCATCTTTTGAGATATAACTTCTGTGTGGATTTAATTTTCTCTCAAATAATTTACCTTCTTTTTCAAATTTTGACTTAAGATCTCCTTTCATTAGACCTAGCCAATTTCTATAGCAAACAATTTTATCTTCCGAGTCAACTGCTGCTACACTATCTTCATTATCACAAATTGTTGACACTGCAGACTCTAGTATAATATCACTAATGCCAGCATGATCTTGTTGGGCAGCAAAAGCTCT